>CAZWEW010000001.1:0-61413 GCA_964633055.1 uncultured Woeseia sp.
ATTTGCTTTCCGAGGCGCGACAGTTCCGGAAAAGGGTTGAGGAAGATCACGAAGGGCTCGAGTCGCGTAGCGATGATCTGTCGCCGGAGGAAGCGGAACGGTTGCTCCTGGTGACAGACGTGCTGAACGAGGTCCGGGACGCCCAGATCATCTACCCGAAACCGATGCTGGTGCGACAAATCTCGTTCCTGTTGAACATGATCAGTGGTGCCGACCAGGCGCCGGGGGTAGAGGCGGCGGATCGATTGACCGAGCTCTCCGCACAGCTTGCGGCGCTGAGGGCGAGTTATGGGGATGCTGACTAAACATAATAGGGCAGACACGATATTGTCGTCTGGTAGCAAGGCTGCACCTGGCGTGCGAGCGGCGCTGACACTGGCGACCCTGGTAATGCTTTCCGTGCCCGTTATTGCTGACGCCGACATGGTTCTTAGCACCGCAATCGACGGCGTATTCGCCGGTATCGATGCCGGCAGCGAGCCTGGTTGTGTGGCCGGTGTGATCCATAAGGGGGAGTACGTCCACAAACAGGGTTACGGCCTTGCGAATCTCGAGTATTCGATACCGCTCGATGCGTCGTCGATTTTCAGGACGGGTTCGGTCGGCAAGCAATTCACTGCGATGGCCATCGCGATACTGGCTGAGCGCGGCGATCTGGACCTCGATGCGGATGTTCGCATGTATCTGCCGGACCTGGTGGATTATGGCCGTGAAGTCACAATTCGGCAGATGGTTCACCATATTGCAGGCATGGGTGACTATGATCATCCGGCTTTACAAAAGCCGGACGGAAGCGAGTTTCGCTACGGCAACGAAGATTTTGCGACGATTGACGAGTTTTACACAATGGTGTTGCGGGCGGATCTGGTGCTGGAACCTGGCGCGCAGTACCAGTATTCAAATCTCGGTTATTTCTTGTTGGCGCATGTAGTGGAACGTGCCAGTGGGCAATCGCTTCGCGAGTTTGCAGCCGAAGAGATTTTCGGTCCGCTGGGCATGAATAACACTCGCTTCAATGACAACGTCAACCAGATCGTCAGGAATCGTGCCGACGGCTATAGACAAATGGATGAAGACAGCTGGGAAATCTTCATGACGAACCTGAGCTGGGTTGGCGACGGCAGTGTCTATACGAATCTGGATGACTTCATCCGCTGGGACCAGAATTTCTATGACAACAAGCTGGGCAAAGGTGATCAGTCACTGATCGACCTGGTGACGACGCCACATCCGGACACGGTCGCGATGACGGACGTAGGTCCCCGCAATGTCCACTACGCGTTCGGTCTGCGTGTCGATGAACGAAACGGTGAGTACGTCATTGGTCATACGGGCGGCTGGGTCGCGTTCAGTGCGGTCTATGACCGCTACCCTGACCTGGAACTTTCGATCGTCGTCTTCTGCAATTCGACGGCGTCTTCGGGACCTGAACTCGGCCTCAAAGTCGGCGAGATAGCCGTCGATTGGGCGAAAGAACGTTAAACGCTCCGCATCGCGGAACAAATGGGCTCAGTGTGGATCACTGTCGCCTAATAACTTGCCCGGGTCGTGCGTCTGTCGTGGCGCCGTTCTGGAAAACCAGCTCGCCGTTGACCCAGACGGAATGGATTCCCTCGGACAGCAGTTGCGGTTCGAGGGGCGTTGCATGGTCGATGACGTTTTGAGGATCCAACAGCACGAGGTCGGCTTTCATCCCGGTCCTGATCAGGCCGCGATCCGTGATGCCCATGTTTCGGGCCGCCATTCCCGTTGATTTATGCACTGCAGTTTCAAGCGACATTAGGCCTTGCTCACGCACGTAGCGTCCCAGGATGCGTGGATATGAACCTGCGCCTCTAGGATGCAGGTCTCGCAGCCCACCGTCGGTGCAGATGTTGGCGTGTGGCCATGCCAGCAGCTTGTGGATGTCGGCCTCAACCATGCTCGTCCCGATGATCATCTCGGCGCGCTCTCCATGCTCCTCTTCCCAGTCGAGCGCCTCCTGTGCGATTTGCGTAAATGCGGTAACAACATCGATTTCTCGAAGGCCCGCAATTTCTGTCAGCGATTTGCCGACGTAGTTAGGATTTGGCTGGAAGCGCGTCATCCACAGTCCGTCAGGTGGGGCGATCTGGTCCAGTACATTGGCGATTGTCTCGCGGTTCGCAGGGTCCCGATCCGGCAATAAAACCATGATCGTCGACTGCCAGTACTCGTAGGGGTAGATGTCTGCCGTGATATTGACACCCTCGGCACGCGCGGCATCAAGCTTTGCTATCACGTCGTCGGCGCTTCCCCAGAGCCGCTTCATGGCGAGCTTGATGTGTGATACCTGCACCGGCATCCCGGTTTCACGACCGATCAGGATGATTTCGTCGATCGCATCTTCGAACCAACGATCTTCACTGCGAACATGGCTGATATAGCGACCGCCCGCGTCGGCCGTGACTTGGGCCAGCGCAAGAACTTCCGAGGTATCGGAGTGGATGCCGGGCTCGTATTCCAGGCCGGCAGACAGTCCCAGCGCGCCGGCTGAGAGTTCACGCTTCAACATATCTACCATCTGAGTCACTTCGTCCTCCGTAGCTTCCCTCCCGAAGTCGTCGCCCATGACTTCCGAGCGCAGTCGGTTGTGGCCGACGTAAGACGCGATGTTCATCGCAGGGGGCGATGTCTCCATCTCGGCAAAGAAATCGGCCAGCGGGTATTGCGAGCCGCCATCCTGACCAATCACCGCAGTTGTGATGCCCTGGCTGATATGGTTCAGCGCATCCGGCAATTCGCGAATAGCGCCGTCCGCGTGACTGTGGGTATCGATACAACCCGGAGCCAGTGTCAGGTGGGTAGCATCGACGAGGGATTCGCCGTCGCAGAGTTCGAGCGTCGGGCCAACTTCTGTAATGAGCCCTCCGGCGATTCGCACACTTCCCGGGTACGCCGGTGCAGCTGTTCCATCGATGATTGTGGCGTTGATGATGTAACCGCCGTCGTTGGTACATGACGTTTGCGGAGTATCCTGCGAGCAGGCGCCCAGCAGGATCAGGATGCTGACAATAGCGGCCAGGGTCGGTGCGTTATTCATGAAAGTTACCTCGGAGCGATTCGCGGCTCGTTCGACGCCGGGTGCGACTTCCCCTGTCGTCTTTCGCCATGATTGATTGTGTTCTGCTACGCAGCCTGTTCTTGCCGCAATTCCGCGATTTCGGCTTTAACTTCGTTGAAGAGATCGTCGCGCAGACCCAGGATGCTGAAAATCTCGACCACAATGAAAAAAGGCGCCGCCAGGTTTGCTTGGATCGGGTGTTTTAGAATGACGGGCGCAGACTTCTCGACCGCATGTCCGACAAACTGGGCGACGTATCCGCCAAAAAACGCCGTGGCGGCAATGGTGCCGGCGGTCGCCATCGGCATCTCACCGATACGGGTTGCGAGCCACGCAACCGGAATGGCGTAGGCAAGGAATGCGATGCTGAACGTCGTATCCAGCGTCAGGTAAAAAATGAACAGGATCAGGGTCACGACGTGCGCACCATTGATTGTGACGCCGCCGACCATGAAATTCGTCCAGCTGAAGACAATATAAACGCCGAGCATGATCGTCGGGATGCCAACCAGGTGGATAGCGACATTAAAGGGATGCTCGTGGGCAGCTGCGTATCCTGTCAGCATCTCCATGAGTTTCGCGTTTCTGGTCATCAGATGAATGTAACACGACTTTTGCCCTTGGCACCCGCGCCCGGATATGATCAGGCAACACAATGGCACCGGGAAGTTCTTCATGACATTTATTCCATTCGATCTCGAATACACGCAGTCCGTCTGGGAGCAGAAAGTCGATATCAATCTCACCGAAAGCGGCGTGCATCCGATTCGGCTGGACCACCTGCTCGGTGATGATGGGGACAAGATCACCGATCTGCTGGCCACCGAGATCAACTACCCGCACGTCAACGGCAATCCGCAGCTCCGTGAACACATTGCTGCGCTGTATGATGGCGCTGGCGTTAAAAATGTACTCGTGACGGTCGGCGCAGCCGAGGCTAACAACATCATCATGCAAACACTGATGGCGCCCGGCGACGAGGTGCTGATTCAGACGCCGACCTACAAACAGATCTGGGGTCTCGCAGCCAATACCGGGCATACCATCAGATCGTTCACGCTGGATCCCGATCAGGGTTGGGCCGTAGATACCGATGAACTGAATGCCGGTGTCAACGACAACACGAAGATGATTGCCGTCGTGAATCCGAACAATCCGACCGGCTACATCATGACGGATGACGAGATGGATGCCGTCATTGCCGCAGCGGACAGGGTCGGCGCCTGGATTCTCGCCGACGAGGTTTACCGCGGTGCCGAGCGAATCCGGGAAGATGAGACACCGTCCTTTTATGGGCGTTACGACAAGGTGCTCTCGCTCGGCAGCATGAGCAAGGCCTACGCGTTGCCGGGACTGCGTGTGGGCTGGATCGTTGGGCCGCCCGATACGGTGGAAGACATCTGGCGGCGTCATGAATACACGACCATTACCGCGAGCATGCTGAGCAATCTTCTCGCGACACATGCTTTATCGCCAGCTGTCCGACCGCGACTGATCAAGCGCACCCGCGACTACATCCGAAACGGTTTCCCCGTGCTTGAAGAATGGATGGACAGTCAGGACGGCCTGTTTTCCTACACGCCCCCCCAGGCATCAGCGGTGTCCTTCATCCGCTATCACCTCGACATCAACTCGACCGAACTGATGGAAACGCTTTGCCGGGATGCGGGTGTGTTTCTGGGCGCTGGTGATTCGTTCGGAATGGATCATCACCTGCGGGTTGCCTTCGGGCAGGAGCGCGAGACGCTCGAGGAAGCGTTCAGACGCATCGACAAGACGCTTCAATCCCTGCAGAAACGTGAACGTCTTGTCAGCTAGAAGATAGGACAGACAGCAAGGAGTTCCTGAAATGCGTACACAGTCATGCCGTCTAGGCGCTGCACTGTTCCTGCTGCTCAGTGGTGCAAATGCCGCTGCAGAGAACCTGATTGCCGATTTTCAGGGTTCGGGGAACCGGAACACGATGTCGTTCGAAGTCGAGGCGCCGTGGATACTCGACTGGCGTATCAATTCGGACTACGACAAGATGCTCTCGTTCGACCTGGATCTCGTCGACGGGACCACCGGTGTGTTGGAAGGCAACATTCTGCGCGCAAAGGCGCTGGGCAATGGCGTCCGGATGTTCAATACGAGCGGCAAGTATCGTTTTCGGGTGAACGCTTCATTTATTCGCTGGCACCTGAAGGTAATTGAGCTGACACCCGAGGAGGCGGCCCGTTATACGCCAAGGCAACTCCGCTGATCAGGCGTTGTAAACTTCGGTGAACACGCTGTCGAAGACTTCGATGTCTTCGAGCTTACCCATGCTGACTCGCATAAAATTGGCAGGGCCGCCGATGCTGCCGCGAATCAGAACGTTTCGGTCAGCCATTGCCCTCGCAAACTCCTCGCCGTTGCGACCAATGTCTGCATAGACGAAATTTGTCTGCGACGGCAGTGGCTCGATGCCGTTCCTGTGGAACGTCGCATTTACCATTTCCCGCCCCTTGACGATCATCTCCCTGGAAAACGCGATGAATTCATCGTCGAGATAGCTTGCGTAGGCGGTCGCGAGACCAACACTGTTTGGCCAGGCCATGACGTGATCAGTCACAAGTTTCGCGATGTCAGGATGGCCCATGCCGTAGCCAACCCGGTAGCCTGCCATGCCGAAGATCTTCGAGAAGGTCCGGATCACCAAGATATTCTCGCCCTCACGAACCAGGTCGACGACGGAGGTGTAATCGGGATCGTCGGTCACCTCGTTGTACGCCTCGTCAACCAGGACGACCGCTTTGTGACTCACGGCACGGCAGAAAGCGCGGAGTTCATCGCCATCCAGCGTCAGTCCGGTCGGGTTATTTGGGTTGCAGATATAGACTAGGCTGACCGAATCATCGATGGCGGCAGTTATTGCGTTGAGGTCGATCGACATGTCGTCGGCAAGCGGGACACGCAGTATGTCGACACCCATCCGTTTCGAATAGGCAACGTGGTCGTTATAGGTCAGGGAGGGCATGACGACTTTGCCGCGTTTGCCGAAGGCAACCATTGCCGCGTGCAATGCTTCATTCGACCCGGACGACAGGACTAGGCTGTCTGCCGGAAGATCGTTCTTTTTGGCGATGGCATCGAGCAGCATGGTAGTGATTTCCATCGGGTAGTAAGCGCCGTCCGCTGCAGCCGCGGCGGCCGCTTCCAGTCCTTTTGGGCTCGGGCCATACGGATTCTCATTGAATCGAAGCAGCACTTTGCCCGGAATGGATCCGTATTGTGCGAACGTCGTCGGACTCAGTGTGAGAACGGAGGCTCCGCTAACGACATGTCGGATGAAGTCGCGGCGATTGAATGCGGTAGTCATGTTATTCGATCCTTACGAATCTCTTCTCGTTACTGATCAAGCAGAATATTGACGCGCCGATTTCGGCGGCCTTTCTTTTCGACTTTGCCGATGCTCACCTGTCCGACTTCCGCCGTCGATCGCAAATGCGTTCCGCCGCAGGGTTGCAGGTCGACGCCTTCTATTTCGAGCAGGCGCACTTTGCCGGCCCCCTTCGGTGGTCGTACCGACATCGTACGGACGAGTTCGGGTTGTGCTTCGAGTTCCTCGTCCGTGATCCAACGGCAACTGACCGGATGATCGGCGGCAACGAGTGCTCGAAGATCGGCAGTGACCCGTTCTTTGTCAACGGTGTCTTCCATATCGAAATCGAGTCGACTTTTTGTGGCTGAAATATTACCGCCCGTGACGCCGTACTTGAGTATCGAGCCGAGCAGGTGCATCGCAGTGTGCATCCGCATGTGGAGGTAGCGGCGATCCCAGTGGATTGTGGCCCGGACCGTTGTGTCGACCGGCGGCAGTTCCAAGCCTTCCCCGACGAGGTGTCGGATTGAGCCGCCCTCGTCATAACGTGTATTGGCGACGTCTATTGAGTCGCCGTCCCAGGAGATCGTTCCCGTGTCACCGGGTTGGCCACCCCCCGTGGGGTAGAACACGGTCCGGTCGAGTTCGACCCCGCCATCGCCCGAAGCCGTAACCGTAGCCTCGCACTCTTTCAGGTAGGCGTCGTCCCGGAAGAGTTGTTCTGTCATCGTTACCTCCGCTGGTGTCCGATGAATGTACTCTATAATCGCGCGATCGACACCCGTAATTCCGCGACTCGTGACATGATCGATCACATTTGCTTCGACAACCCGCCGTTCGGCAGGCCATTCATCAAGATGCATGGCCTAGAGAACCATTTTGTTATTGTCGACGGACGGTCTGAAGGATGGTGTCCTGACGGTGACGAAGCAGTTCGGATCTGCAATCCGAAGACCGGGGTTGGCGGAGATCAGCTGGTAGTCATTGAGCCGCCGAGGAATCAGGCGGCCATCGCATTCATGAGAATCCTCAACGTCGATGGCCGCGAGGTCGAGGCTTGTGGCAATGCGGCGCGCTGCGTGGCGTGGCTGTTGCTTGAGGAGACCGGTACGGATGAATTGACACTCGAGACGCTGGGGGGACTGATTGAATGCCGGCGTTCCGGGGATCTGGAAACGAGCTGTGTCATGGGCAAAGTCACTATGGACTGGCAATCGATCCCGTTGAGCCGGGAAATCGACACTTGCCATGTCGACGTCGATTTCGGCGGATTGAATGATGGAATCGCCCTCAATATTGGCAACCCTCACATCGTGTATTTCGTGGGCGATCTCGATGAGGTCGATCTCGAGTCCATCGCGCCATCGATCCAGCAGCATTCATTGTTCCCGGAGCAGGTTAACGTTGGCTTGGCTGAAGTCGTCGACTCGGGGCATTTGCGCTCCAAAGTCTACGAGCGTGGCGCGGGGATGACGATGGCCTGCGGCAGCGGCGCCTGCGTCGCTGCTTACGCAGCCCTTGTACGTGGCCTGACGGACGACCGGACGTTTAATGTCAGTATGCCGGCCGGCGATGTCACGATCGACATCGACGATGACGGCATCGCAACGATGACCGGACCGGTGGCCTATTGTTTTTCTGGATTCCTGTAAGCGCTGGTTCAGCGGGCGTGCACAGCCCATTCTGCGTCGGGCTGCGGACCGTCATCGTTTCGGCGTTGCTGATCTCAATCAGGCGATAAAGCCCGCCAGGAAAAACCCGACGGACGCGATCGCGGCCGCTATCAGCGCATACGGCAACTGTGTCCTGACGTGATCGATATGATCAGTGGCAGACGCCATCGATGCGACGACGGTAGTATCGCTGATCGGCGACGCATGATCGCCGAAGATTGCGCCGGAAATCGCTGCGCCCAGTAACAACGGCATCGGCAATCCGAGTGTCACCGCAATCGGTACTGCAATCGGAATCATGATGGCAAACGTTCCCCAGCTCGATCCGACTGAAAAGGCGATGAATGCCGAGACAATGAAAACCAGCGGTGCCAGCAGTGGCTCGGCGATTGTGGCACCGACGACATTCGCAACATAAACCCCTGTCCCGAGCAGGTTGGCAATGTCCCCCAGCGCCAGCGCAAATAGGAGAATGGTGGCAATAGGGAGCATGCCGCTGGCGCCTTTCATAAACAGGCGCATCAGTTCATTTGCCGAATGTTCGCCATAGATAAAATTCATGACCCAGGCGATTACGATCGCGACAATGATGGCCCACATTATGGACTTTGAACCGGATCCTTCGATGAGATTACCGTCGCCGGTTATATAGAGCGCCAACGGCATCATGAGGACCATGGCGACGACGGGGATGACCATCAGAGCTGCCGACGGGGTCTTGCCCGGTTCATCGACGACCGGTTCTTTAGAAATATCTACCATCGGCGTTGCCCCCGGCCACAGGATGTCGCCTCCCTGCGTTCGTTCCTCGGCTTTTTTCATTGGTCCGAGATTGATGTTCTTCCAGATGACGATTGCGGACAGGATGATCGCCGTGATCGCATAGAAGTTGTACGGGATGGCCTGGATAAAGGCTTCCAGCGGGTTTTCGACACCCGAGGACGCGATCAGCCCGATGATGACCGCGCCCCACGCATTCAACGGAATCATGACGCAGACCGGCGCTGACGTGGCATCGATGATATAGGCGAGTTTTTCGCGGGAGATCTTGTAGCGGTCGAACAATGGTCGGCTGACTGAACCGGCGACGAGCAGCGTGATGTTTGATTCAATGAAGACGACCAGTCCTGTCGCCCATGCAAGAATCTGTGCACGCAACCCGTTGTGTACCCACCGGCGCGACTCGAGGAAGTGAATGAAGCCGCGAACCCCGCCAGTGTGCTCGATCGTCGCAATCAGAGAACCGACCAGCAGCGTAAAGATCAATACGCGCGTGTCACCGACATCAGAGAATACGTGGATGACGGAGTCGATACCCGATGCGACGCCAGACACAGGGTTGAATCCAGCCAGTATGGTCGACCCGATCCAGATGCCGGCAAACAATGACAGGATTACCTGCTTGGTCCAGATCGCAAGGACGATGGCAAGAACGGGTGGCAGTATGGAGTACCAGCCTGGATCGGTCATTCGAGTTCCTTCTTGTTATTCGCCGTTGATCGGCGACTCTACGGCATAGTCGTCGCCATAGAATTTGGCGGTGCTTCGGGTGTGAAAGGTGATCGCCTTGATTGGCTCGTATTTCGGTGCCCCGAGGCCGGGCAGAACGTCGAGAATCTCATTTTCACAGACATAGACGGCGATCGGAAACGAAATGCGTGCCGTGTCCCGATGGGAGCCGTCCTCTGGTTTGCCGACGCGATGAGTGGTCGAAGGCAGGCGATCATTCGTGATCCGTTGCATGTAATCACCCGTGTTGATGATCAGCGAGCCTTCCGGCGGATCGAGTCTTACCCATTTCTCGCTCATGAAATTCCAAACTTGCAGTCCGCCGACCTTGGGGGCTGGAAGAATAGTAAACAGGTCAACGTCTTCGTGGCCCAGCAATCGTCCTGCACCGCTCGCATCCTCGGTTGCGTCGAGTGGCGGGAAATAGTTCAGGCGCAGTCCGAAATTCGTATTCGTGAGCTTGTCATCATAGATGTGCGGGTCGACGCCGAGCCCCTGGAACATTGCCTGGGCGACAGGCTTGAACAGACTCTCGTGTGCCTGTGCGAGTTTTCGGAACACTGCCTCGTACTTCATGTCCGGCCAGAATTCCTTAAGACGTAATGGCACACGCCTCTCCTGTGGCATATCGAATGCCCGCCGACACCATACCCAGCCCTCGACGAGGTCCGGATGAATATCACTGGTTTCCCTGATTGGAAAGTAGCCCTGACTCACAGAGCCTGCCCGCCTGGCGCGAAAGCGCATCTTCTCTTCGAGTGGAGTGGTGGCGAAGAGTTCTTCGGTGTGTTCGCCGATTTTCTCGTAGAGTGTCGTATCGATGCCGTGATTGGTGAGGACGGAGAAACCAATCTCTTGCACGGCGTCGCTAAATTCGTCGGCAAACGACTGGCGGTCATCGGCGTTGCCGTGAAGGAAGCGTCCGAAATCGAATGTCCGGATCTCGTAGTCATCATCGAACGTATCCGTATCGGTTTCGGCGAGCCGATAGGTATGACCCTTCTCTACCTGGTCGTAGCGAATAAAGTCCTGGTTGACAGCCTGAAGGTCTGGATTAGTCATGCGTCGTTCCGGATTTCTACCCGCACAAGTGTTAACCGCGGTTGTTCCACCCAAGCGTATCAGAACAATGGAATCCGGACCTCAGTCCATATGTGCAGGATGAATGCGATGAGCGAAGGTCCGCGGGCCCCATTAAACTCTTGGGCATGGGGCCGGCTTCGCTGCCTGCGGGAGGAAACCGCGGTGGCCGTCATCAAAATTGCAAGATTCTTGTTCATCATGTCCACCTCAGGAATGGGCCATCTGGTTCATTTCGGGCACCGTGCAGGACGAGTTTCATCAGGGAAAACCACAGTGGTCGCGTATTTACCGCAGTCCCTGCTATTCTTGTGCGCGAAAATTTGCATCAGAACCAGAGAGGGAAAATCCAATGCAACGCAAGCTTATCGCCGCATTCGCGGCACTCACGGCCACCTTTTCGTTTACCGCTGTTGCGGACACTTCGTCGGAAGACGCGCTCGATTACCGCAAGGCGGTCATGACAGCGTTGCGAGGGCATATTGGCGCCTCGTCGATGATTGCCCGGGGGCTTATCGAAGATGACGGCCACTTGTTGGGTCATGCGCAGGGTCTTGCATCCGGTGCGGCAGAACTCGGGCGCATTTTTCAGGAAGGATCCAATGTGGGCGAATCCGAAGCTTTGCCTGCCATCTGGGAAGACGCAGAGGGATTTGCGGAGGCTGTCGCGGACATACAGACAGCGGCTGACGCGTTTGTCGAAGCGGCGGAAACCGGTGATGCAGCGGCTATCGGTGCGGCCTTCCGCAACGTTGGCATGGGTTGCCGCGGTTGCCATGACAAATATCGCCAGCAAGACTAGCGTCACAATACTGATAGGGGCTGCTGCTTTGCTGGCGGCCCCGGTTTTATTGGGGCAAGAGGATCTCGTTGCACGTGGTGAATACCTTGCTTACGCGGGAGGCTGTATCAGCTGCCACACGGAGGATATCGACCACGCCGTGCCGCTTGCGGGGGGCAGGGCAATGGAGACGCCTTTTGGCACGTTCTACTCCCCGAACATCACGCCTGACGAAGATACCGGCATCGGAGGTTGGTCCGATGACGAGTTCGTGAACGCTTTCTGGGAAGGCGTAAGCCCTCAAGGTGAACACTACTTTCCATCATTCCCGTACACCGCTTATACAGGAGTGTCTCGGGATGATTTGCTTGCGATCAAGGCGTATCTCTTTAGCCTTGATCCCGTGGACAATGCCAGCTCGGATCACAATTTGGTCTGGTACATGGACACCCGCTTGGCCGCGGGAGCCTGGAAGGCCCTCAACTTCGAGCCTGTGCGATTCGAGCCGGATTCTCTTAAAGATGGGCAATGGAATCGCGGCGCATACCTCGTACGACACCTCGGACATTGCGGCGAATGTCACACCCCGAGGGGTGTGACGGGTGTATTGCGGGATGACGAAGAGTTTGCCGGCAGCGAATTCGGTGGCGAGAAGGTCCCCAACATATCGACGCATCGTATTGACGGCATCGGACGCTGGTCGGGGAGCGATATCGAATACTTTCTTGAGATAGGCATGCTGCCGGATGGTGATTTCACGGGGAGTTCGATGGTCGATGTCATCGAGAACAATACCGGTAAACTCACAAGGGAAGACCGATTGGCGATTGCTGCCTATCTGAAATCGGTTGAGCCGGTTGAGAACACCTTTCAGTAAACGTAGAAATTAGGAGGTTTCTGTCTTGTTACGGAAAACAGTGCAGGCGATTTCATTTCTCTTATTCACATCTGTCGTGTTTGCCCAAGAAGAAAAGGACGCCTGGGCAGGTACCATATCGCTCGGTTACCTGAGTACGTCCGGGAACACGGACACCACAAGCTACAGCACCAAGTTCGAGTTCGGCTACACAAAAAACGATTGGGAGCACAGCATAGACGGCGGGACCGCAGGTGCGGAAGACAGGGGGGCGACGACTGCAGAGAACTACAAACTGGGCTGGCATTCCGCGCGCAGCTTTACCGAGCATGATTTCTTGTTTGGCACCGTGGATTGGCGTAAGGACCGTTTCGGGGGCGTAACGGAACAAGTGAGCTATGCGTTCAACTATGGCCGGCGATTCATCGATACGCCAGAACATCAACTGGACCTTGGTATTGGGGCCGGTTACCGTGATTGGGATCGGTCGGACGGAAAAAGTAATGCGGGCGCGATCGGACGCGGCAGCATGGCCTACAACTGGTATTGGTCCGAGTTTTCGGACTTCATGCAGGAATTGACGATCGAGTCCGGCAGTGGCAACACCTACATCGAATCGGTTAGCGCTTTACGCTCACAGCTGATTGGTGGTTTCAATCTCGTTTTGTCTTACACGATCCAGCAGAACAGCAGCGTGCCGGCCGGCGCCGACAAGACGGATATAGCTACGGCCGTTTCAATCGAATACGGCTTTTGATCGTTCAATAGGCCACGGCGCCGCCGTCTTCAGCGCGCGGGTCGGCGCTGCCGGACAGGACGCCGGTATCCGGGTCACGGTAGACGCCCATCGCCGATCCAATCTGCCCGGACTCGCTGATGGTATGTCCGCGCCGTTCGTATAGTCGCAGTGTATCGGCGGAGAAAGCGCCTGATTCCATCCGGGTTGAGTCTGGCAACCACTGGTGATGAATACGCGGCGCGTCAATCGCGCGTGCGATGTTCATGTCGAAATCGATCACGTTCAGGATCGTCTGCATGGTCGTATTGATGATGGTCCTGCCGCCGGGTGTGCCGGTGGCGAACAGCGGGACGCGGTCCTTTGCCACAATGGTCGGCGTCATGCTGGATAACATTCTCTGCTGCGGCCGGATCTGGTTCGGTTCCGTGCCGATCGTGCCTTGATCATCGGTCACGCCGGGTTGCGCGTTGAAGTCACCCATCTCGTTGTTCAGGAGGAAGCCGGCACCCTCGACGACCATCTTGCTCCCGTAGCCGTGCTCCAGTGTATAGGTAAGCGACACCATGTTGCCGTCCTTGTCGACGACCGAGAAGTGCGTTGTCTCCGGGCTTTCGTAGACTTGGGCAAACCGCGCCGGGTCACTTTCCGACTTGGTATGCATCATGATCGACTGGCGCTGCAGCTTCGCATGTTCCTTCGATGTCAGCCGGGCAATGGGCAGGTCCTCGTTGAAATCCTGATCGCCCAGGTAGTTGGCCCGATCCGCATATGCACGGCGCATCGATTCCGTCAGTAGGTGCAGGTAAAGTGCCGAGTTGTGCCCGATTGCCCGGAGGTCAAAGCCCTCCAGTATGTTGAGCATCTGAACGAGTACTGTGCCACCTGAACTCGGCGGCGGCATGCTGACGATTTCGTAGCCGCGGTAGGTACCCCGTATTGGCTCACGTTCTTTCGCCTCATAGAGATCGAGATCTTCGAGCGTAATGATCCCGCCGTTTGCCGCCATGAAATCGGCGATCAGTTGCGCGGTCACACCCTTGTAAAAGCCATCTTTGCCGTTTGCCTGGATGCGGTTCAGCGTTGCCGCAAGGTCCGGTTGCTTCCAGGTATCGCCGGGCTGATAGAAGGATCCGTCCGCCTTTAGGAAAACACTGGCCGAACTCGGATATTGTTGCCACCATGCATTGAGGCTTTCTAACGAATCATGCAGATGCCAGCTGATAGGCATGCCGTTATGCGCGAGGTCGATGGCCGGTTGCAGCAATTCTTCCCATGGCATCGAGCCAAAACGTTGATGTGCAAGCTCCAAGCCGGCTACCGTGCCGGGTACGCCAACTGCGAGGATGCCGTCGTGATTCGAGTTGTCAAACACATTGCCGTCTTCGTCTAGGTACATCGTCTTCGTGGATGCAAGCGGGGCCTTTTCCCGGAAGTCGAAGGCCGTCGTTTCGCCGTTGGCGCCGTGATAGACGAGGAATCCACCACCACCGATATTGCCGGCGGTGGGCCAGGTCACGGCCATCGCAAACGCGGTCGCGACCGCTGCATCGATCGCGTTCCCACCCTTCTTCATAATATCCACGCCAACCTCTGACGCGATTCTCGAGGATGACGAAACCACACCGTTCAAACCTCGAACCGGATGGCGGCTGGTCGCGGCGTCCGCGATAGGGCCGAGCAGCAATATTGTGGTGACAAACGCGACAATGAAACTACGTAAATGAAGCTGTCTCACGCTTTAATGTCCTGACATGACGCGAATACTCTAAATTGAGGCGCGGATTCTATACGATTTGGGTAAGGCAGGCTTCATGGTGGTACAGAATCAAGAGCAATGGCCGATGGTAGCGATGAGAGATGATTGTCTTTGCGGAAATCGTTGTGAATAAACGACATGTACGGGCGTACCGTGAGTCAATATCCGTTGACAATTAATGTTAAACTGTCTATCAATACGTCACATAATTAAGTTAGTGAGCGCTCGACTGATAAACGCTGATTGTGGCTTTAGGCCAACAACGGACGGCATGTCGATAGGTGCTTTGTTGTCTTTCATCTAGAGGGAATTGCGATGCTTAATGCACTTGATAAAGAGTGTATGACGAAGGTATCTGGGTTTGGCACGATTGCGACGCTGGTATTTAGTCTCACCTCCGGGTCTGTCATGGCTCAGGAACAACAGATCGAAGAAATCACCGTGACTGGATCGCGCATTGCCCGTGATCCGAACCTGTCGGGGGCATTGCCTGTTCAATCAATCGACGAGCAGGAAATCCAGATGTCGGGAGAATTTTCCATTGCGGACGTCGTTAATGACGTGCCGGCGCTGTTGGGATCAACTACGTCTGAAAGCTCAATTGACTCGGGGTTCAGTGACGGTGCCAACGTCCTAAGTTTGCGCGGTCTCGGTTCGAGCCGGACACTTACGTTGGTCGATGGTCGTCGTCATGTCGGTGGTGTTCAGGGTTCATCGTCTGTCGATATTGGCTCGATTCCGATGCGACTGGTTGAACGGGTTGAAGTACTGACCGGTGGCGCATCCGCTATTTACGGCGCCGATGCAGTAACCGGCGTAGTCAACTTCATCATGAAGGACGACTTCGAGGGCTTCAACGTTGATGCGAGTTATGGCATGTCGCGAGAGGGCGATGGTGCGCAGACTGCGATCACGGCAACGTGGGGCACGAATTTCGCTAACGATCGGGGCAACATCGCGGTCTCGGTCGACTACCGCACCGATGCCGGCCTGACAATGGGTGATCGCCCCGGTGCTCTCTACGGTACCGGCGGTGACTGGGTGAACCCGGCGCTGAGATTCCAGCGGGGTGACATCGGAAGTGATACGCCGAACTTTGCGCAGTATTACAATTATGACAACACCGGCCTGATCCACTACGGCCTGCCGATTCCGGGAGCGGATGACTTCATTGCCGACTATTCGGGTGCCTTCGGCGCTGCGCCGAGTCTGACGTCTGCGGAGCTGTCGCTGATCAACCAGGCCGCCAATGCGCCGCAGCGTGCTGTGCACGCGGAATCGACATTCCCGTTTACATCGGGCTACGGTTATATCGCGCCGGGCAACGCAATGAACTGGGGAGGCTGGGATCCGGATGTGGCCATCGATATCAATGGTAACGGCACACCGGACTGCCAGGAGACCTTCCATGGTTACAACTCCGTGTTTGGCGCTGCGTCATTTGGTGCCATTGGTGGTTGCTGGTTCATCCAGCCCGACGGCTCTATTTCGGTGATAGAGGACGGTCTCGTCTCGTCGAATTTCCAGGGTTTTGGCGGCAGCTCCTACGACATCTACCGGCAGGACTACATGGATTTCTTGCTGCCAGACGACAAAGTTTCGGTCAACCTGATGGGTCACTTTGATATCTCGGACTCGGCAACGATTTTTGGTGAAGTCAAGTACGTCACGCAGGAAACGGACACGAAGCTCGGTTCCAACTCGTTCTGGGACCTAATTCTGGGTGCGCCGGACAACCCGTATCTGCCTGAGCCGTTTGCGACACTCGCACAGGACACAGGTGGTATTTCGACTACGATTGATCCGCTATTTTTTGATTCGGTGCGGACGACAGAGCGTGAAACCGTGCGCGCCGTGCTGGGAATCGAGGGCGAGTTTGACAACAGCTGGCGTTACGAAGTCAGTGCAAACTATGGTCGCTACGAGCAGAATAGTTTGCGCACCAATTCAGTAATCATCGATCGCTGGTTTGCAGCAACCGATGCAGTGATCGATCCGGCCACCGGCCAGCCAGCTTGCCGTTCTTCGGTTGATCCAAGCGCACCGGCCATGAATACGCCATTTTCGATTCCGTCGAATGAAGCAGGCTACTGGTCTTTCACGCCGGGTGACGGACAGTGTGTACCACTGAATATCTGGGGTGGTCGCCAAGGAGTGAATCAGGACAGTAGAGATTTCGTGACGACTGATGAATGGTCCAATCTGGTTATTGACCAGTTTGTTCTCTCGGCATTCATTACCGGTGATTCGAGCGACATATTCGAACTGCCGGCGGGACCGATCGCATTCGCAGCGGGTGTTGAGTATCGTGACGAATCTTCGGATGCCACTTTCGACCCGTGGAAGCGCGGTGTTATCCCGGCGGGTGCACCGTTCCCGGCTGGTTCGATGGTCAGCGATCATTCGGGGAACGATTCGTTGACATTCCGACCGCAGCTGTCGACCAAGAATGAGTACGGTAGTTACGATGCGTCGGACGTCTATGTCGAATTTTCTATTCCGCTCCTCGTGGATGTGCCGCTGGCCGAGGAGTTGTCGCTGGATGTTGCTGCCCGCGCATCGAATTATTCTACGATCGGGGATACGACCACCTGGAAGACCAACCTGGTCTGGGCGCCAACAGAGACTTTCGGTGTTCGCGGAACGTACTCCGAGGCTGTACGTGCGCCGAACATCACCGAGTTGTTCGGCCCGACGGTCGGCCTGAATTTCCGTCCTGATGATCCTTGCGATATTGCGCAAATCAACGCCATAGCGGAGGACAACCCGACGCTGGCAGCACAGACGCAGTCCAATTGCGAACAGGTGTTTTCATCGATCGGTTTTGATCCGACGGGTGGAACCGGGGCGTATAATTTTGTCGACCCGCTGTCCGCTTCCTTCGGTGGATTGACAGGCGGTAACCCGAACCTGCAGGAAGAATCAGCTGAAACAATGACGGTGGGCTTCGTTTTCCAGCCCGAATTTATTGAGGGCCTGAGCCTGTCGGTCGACTACTGGGATATCACGATCGAAGACGCAATCGAGTCAGTGTCGTCGCAAAATATCGTCGATGGTTGCTATCAGGGGGCGGTCCTGAATACTGCGTTTTGTGCGTTATCGGAGCGTAATAACGATCCGAACTCTGCACAGTACGGTGGTTTTATATTCCTGCGGCAGACGACGTTGAACTACGCAAAGGTGGAAACCAGTGGTTACGATGCCGCATTAAAGTATGCATTCGAGCTTGGTGCACACGGCTTTGATTTCTCGATTCAGGCCACGAAGGTCGACGAGATCAACGATTATGAGAACCCGCTTGACCCAGGGTTCGCGAATCCGGAGCTGATCGAGATTACCCGTCCTGAATTGGCCGGCAATATCTTCCTGAACTGGATGTGGGGCGACCTGCAGGTCGGCTGGCAGTCGCAGTATCTAGGCGAAATGCTGTACGGTGGCATTGAGATTGAAACTGCTGAGACGCTTTACGGCCGGGCAGTTTTCATGGAGGAATTCTGGCAGCATGACATCAGTGCCAGCTACTTGGTCAACGATCAGTTGGTGATTTACGGTGGTGTCAAGAACGTCACTGATGAGCAGCCGTTCCTTACGGAGAACGCTTTCCCGGCGAGCCCGCGTGGAACATTCTTCTTCCTCGGTCTCGACTGGTCGATGTAAGAAACGACGTCATTTCGACCAAAAAAGGCCGGGGCTTGCCCCGGCCTTTTTTGTACAGCGATGTGCAAAAATTGGCGTTTGATTTCCTAGAGGAATCTCTCCACGCGGAAATCATGGAGCAATTCCGACGTTCCGTTCCCAAGGATTTCCATCGATGCGAGCAGGCCGACGATGGGCGCAAGCGTGATACCTGAATGCATCGACGCAAGGAATACTCGGGGGTTACCAGGCACGTGCCCAATGACGGGTAGGCCATCGAGGGGCAGCGGCCGCCAGCCCACGCCGATACGTCCGACGTCGGTATCATCGAGTGCAGCGACATACTTTGCAGCAGTCTCCATAACGCGACGTGCATGCTGGACCGCCAGCTCCGTGTTTGGATAGGCGTTGGGGCGACCGGCGACGTAAGCAAGATGTTGCTCGGTCTGCGGTGCGCCGGTCTTTTCACCTATGACCACGCGACCGTCCGGTAACTGGTGGAAGTGAGAGTCGCTGGTATAGCAGACTGTGTTCAGAAGTGGACCTATTGGTTGGGTGGTGACGATGATGCCGGGTGTTGCGGGCACGACAAGATCGGTGCCGAGATCAATCATTCGTCCGATTTCGTTTGCATTTGCGCCCGCCGCAACGACCACCAGGTCAGACTCAAATTCACCGCCGGTGCTGACGACACGGGCCCGTTCGGAATCAAAGTCGATCGAAGTCACCTCAGCTGGCGCAACAAGCGTGCCCCCGTTCTCGATGGTGCCGTCGACCAGTGCATGCGTGGTTGCCGCCGGGTCGACAGCGCCATCGGCCCACGACCAGGCAAATTCATCGGTGTCCGGCGACAGCGCCGGTTCCAGTCGGGATACGGCGGCGGCGTTGATCATTGACACAGATTCATGTTGTGCGGTGAGTCGACGAATGCCGTCACGGATATCCTGCATTTCACCGTCCGTGTGATACCACTCGAGGCTACCACCCCAGCGGATAGGAAATTCCAGCTCGGTAGATAACAGTCGATACTCTCGCAGTGAATGTTTGCGCAGCTCGAAGTAGCTTTCGGGCGCGTCGTACCAGGAGGCATTGAGCCACGCGAACGAGTTGCCTGATGCCTGTGTGGCAACTCCTGTCTTATCGAGTAGTGTGACCTCACAACCTTCACGGGACAGGTAGTAGCCAATAGATGCGCCGACGATACCGGCACCGATAATGGTGACCCGGTGAATATCACCCAAAGCGCCAAGAGCCCTGCCAGCCACAGTAATGCCGATCGCGCCGCTTGCCTTTAGGAATTCTCGCCGGTCTAGACTGCGTGGTTCCGTTAGCAAGGATAGCGACCCAAACGCGGGTGAAATAATCGACTTGTGATCACGCTCTTTCAAAACGCGTGGCCGATATTGGTGACGGGTCCGAATGCCGCTCGCTCGGAGTACCAGATGCCGCCGTCCTTGACCACGATATCGACATAGTCGAGTACCTCGATGTTCCGAAGCGGGTCGCCGTTGACGATGATGATGTCAGCTAGCTTTCCTGGCTCAATCGTCCCGATTTCGTCGAATTTTCCGAGGATCTCCGCATTGGTTTTCGTCGCTGCTGAGATCACCTGGATTGGCGTCATCCCGCTGTCGACCAGTGCCGACATCTCGCGCCACATTGCCTCGTCGTGCATGTTTAGCGGGCTTGCCGCGTCGGTGCCGACGCCCATATAGGCACCAGCCTGGATGAACTGTTTGGCCGAAATTCTCGAGTTGCGTGTTTCCTGCCCGATGTCGTGGTAGTAGGAGAGACGATGATAGTTTTCGAATGAGGCAATGAACGATTCGTAGATGTCCGCTGGCATGTCGTCCCGGTAAACGGGGTCATACAGTTTCTCCGGGAAAGCATTCGTCGCCGGCCAGACCCAGATGCGGTGGGCAATTGTCTGCACGACCGGAATGTTCTTGTGCGCGATTTCTGACAACAGTGCGTCGTCGTAAGGTGGATTACGTGCAGAACCGACGTGCTGGAACACATCTACGCCGGCATCGATCGCCATCCGAATGGCTTCGGGATCGTAGAGGTGTGCGTGCACCTTGATGCCCGATTTATGGGCCTCCTCGACGACCGCACGATAGTCATCAGCCGTTAGTCCGACCCATACCTTGATGACGTCGGCCCCGCGGTTGATCAGCTCCCGCGTGTTTTTCGCGGCGTCGCGCGGCGAGTCGATCACGATTTCATACTCGTCAGGCACCGTGTCGTAGTCGACGCGAGTGATCCAGGGGCCCGAGAGGGTGAGTCGAGGCCCCGGAAATTCACCCCGCCTGACACGCTCGCGAAAATCGAATGCTTGGAATGGCGCGCCCAGGTCGAGACCACTTGTGACACCGGCACGCATCATTTGCTTTGCGGCTACCTGCATGAAACGACCCAGGTTATCCATGTCGCCGATCAGTTTGTAATAGTCTTCGTAGGAGCCGTGACCGATGAGGTCGATGTGCATGTGTGCGTCAATCAGCCCAGGCATGACGGTGCGGCCGCCCGCATCGATGATTACGGCATTCTCCGGAATCTTTGTGTTGTGCCTTTGGCCAACCTGCGTGATCAACCCGTTTTCGAAAACGACGACCGAATGGTGTATCGGTGGCGCCTCGTAACCGTCGAGCAGCTTGCCGCCGACGATTGCGACGGGCACGTTCGGTCGCAGGTTTTGCTGGGCGGGTAAATCGGGCGCCAGGAGCAACACCACGATAATGCAGGTCAGGATTCGCATGTCTTCAGTCCCTCGTGTTTTTCTGCCATTGTACCGGTAGATTTCCGCCATGGCGGCCCAAGGAGGCGGCATGATAAAGACAACGAGTCTAATCCCGGTATTGGCTCTGCTATCGTTCGCGGTTCAGGCACAGGATGCGAATATTGCTGCCGATCCGAACCGGATGAAGGCAAGGATCGACGCGCTCGGAGAGTTCGGCAAGAACCCGCAGGGCGGCGTCAGCCGCATTGCCTATTCGGATGCCGATATTGCGGGCAGGCGATACATTACCGTCCTGATGCGGGGGGCGGGACTGGAAGTGCGTGTCGATACGGCCGGCAACCTCATTGGTAGGCGGGAAGGAAGCGAGGACGGTCTGCCACCAATCATGATTGGTTCGCACATCGATTCGGTGCCGGGTGGCGGAAATTATGATGGTGACGTCGGTGTCATCGGCGCCATCGAAGTTGCGCAATTGCTGCATGAACGAGGCATGGTGACCCGTCATCCAATTGAAGTGATCAGCTTTACGGACGAGGAGGGTGGCCTTGTAGGCAGTCGCGCGATGGTCGGCAAAATGACCGATGCGGCACTTGGCGTTGTCAGCCACAGCGGTATGACCGTTCGCGACGGCATCCGCCACGTCGGTGGCGATCCTGATCGACTTGCTCTCGCTGAAAGAAAAGCCGGAGACATCAAGGCATTCATCGAGCTGCATATTGAGCAGGGCGCGATATTGTATGAGGAGGTTGTCGATATTGGCGTCGTCGAAGGTATCGTCGGTATTCGCTGGTGGGATATCGTTATCGAAGGATTCGCCAATCATGCGGGAACGACGCCGATGAATCGGCGCTGGGACGCGATGGTGACGGCAGCGGAGTTGACCTTGGCGATCAATCGCATCGCGACCGAATTGGCGGGACGACAGGTTGCAACGGTTGGCAGGATCCGGGCATTTCCCGGCGCGCCGAACGTGATTCCCGGCAAGGTCGTCATGAGTCTCGAGGTTCGTGACCTCGATGCCGAGAAGATCCAGCAGGTCTTCGACCTGATTGCGGCGGAAGCAGAGCAAATCAGCGATCTGCGGTCTACCCCGATCCGTTTCGATGAAATTGATGTTGCGTCGCCGCCAGCCCCAACCGATCAGCAGATGCGCCGGATTATCTCTGCCTCTGCGGAAGACCTCGGCCTGTCGCACAAGCTGATGCCATCGGGTGCGGGCCATGACGCACAGGATATGGCACTGATCACGCCGACCGGCATGATATTTGTCCCCAGCCGGGACGGCATCAGCCATTCGCCAAAGGAATTTACGACACCGGAAGACATGGCTAATGGCGCGACGGTCCTATTGAAGACGGTGATGTCAGTCGACGGCGGTGCGCTCGAATAGACCGCGGACACGAATTCGCACAAACGGTTATCATGCTGCCGGAACATCAAGGGAATAATAATGACGACACCGAAATCTCCGTCGATTATTCAGGCCCTCATTCCGGTTGTCGCACTCGTCGTGATGCTGGCCTTCTCGGTCTATCTCTTCAGCGATAATTCCTCGCAAGGCCCGAACCAGATCGTGTTGACGCTGGCCGCGGCGATCGCCGCCATCGTCGGTATTCGCCTCGGTCATGCATGGGCTGAACTGCAGAAAGCAATTATTGCAGGCATTAGTACCGCGATGACCGCCATCCTGATCCTGCTATCTGTCGGCGGCCTGATCGGTACATGGCTGATGTCCGGTACCGTGCCGTCACTGATCTACTACGGCCTCGAGCTCCTGAGTCCGCAGTGGTTTTTCGCGGCGACCTGCCTGATCACCGCCATTGCGGCGCTGGCCACCGGTAGTTCGTGGACCGTGGCAGGCACACTCGGCGTTGCCCTGATCGGTGTGTCGATGGGGCTCGAGCTCAACCCAGCGATCGCGGCCGGAGCAATCATCTCCGGCGCGTATTTCGGCGACAAGATGTCGCCGCTGTCCGATACGACCAATCTTGCGCCCGCGGTCGTGCACACAGACATTTTCACTCATATCAGGCATATGGCATGGACCACCGGGCCATCGTTCATAATCGCATTGATCCTGTTCACCGTGATCGGGCTCGGCACCGACACGACAGCCGATGCTGCTTCACTCGATTTGCTAAGGACCACGCTGGATAACAGTTTCAACATCACGGTCGTCGCCCTGTTGCCACTCCTGATCGTTCTGTACATGGCCTACAAAAAGATTCCGCCATTGCCGACCATACTTTTCGGTGCGCTGCTTGGGGGTGTAATGGCGGTGATCCTGCAACCGGAGGGCGTCCTTGCGGTAGCAGGGTCGCCGGAGCTGTCGAAAGGTCTCGCTCTGTTGAAGGGTGTCTGGCTGGTGCTTGCGGATGGCTATGTTTCGACAACCGGCGTCGAGGTTGTGGACGACTTGTTAACGCGTGGCGGTATGTCAAGCATGCTCGTGACGATCTGGCTGGTTCTGGCAGCGCTCTCGTTTGGTGCCGTCCTCGAACACACGGGCATGCTCATGCGGCTGATTGACGGCGCATTGAAGCGAGCCCAATCTACCGGTTCGCTCGTGACGACGGTCATTTTCAGTTGTATTGGCATCAACATTGTCGCCGGCGACCAGTACATTTCGATCGTCTTGCCCGGCAAGATGTATCGCGCCGAGTTTGAAAAGCGCAATCTCGATCCCCGCAACCTGTCTCGGGTTATCGAGGACTCCGGAACACTGACATCACCGCTGGTGCCTTGGAATACCTGCGGGGCCTATATGTCGGCAACGCTCGGTGTCGCGACGCTTGCCTATCTGCCCTTTGCTTTCGTCAACCTGATTAACCCGTTGGTTTCTATGTTTTACGGGTTCACCGGGTTTACAATGGTGAAAATTAATGACGCCGACGATGCGGTCGAAGCAAATGCGGTGACGTCCTGATAAGCAGAGTGACTTCTTGAGCACGGAAAACCCGACCGTCAAAAACACGAATGCGCTGATCAGCATGGCTGCGATCGTCGTCGTCGTATTCGGTATGCAAGCCGCGAGCGTACTGCTGGTCCCGTTCCTGCTTGCCGTTTTCTTTGCGCTGATCGCGCTGAGACCCATGCTCTGGTTGCAGTCGCAACGCGTGCCGTCGGCACTGGCGGCCTTGTTGATTGTCATCTTCATGATGCTCATCCTGACCCTGGTCGGCAGTATTCTCGGCTCCTCTGTCGGCGATTTCACGGCGAGGTTGCCTGTCTACCAGGAGCGCTTGGAACTACTAGTCACCGGCATGGGTACGTTTGTCAGCAATCTGCTGGGCGAAGGACAAGGCTTTCAGAATATTGCCGAGTTGATCGATCCCGGGTTCGCGATGGGCTTTGCAGCGAACATCCTGACCAGTCTCCAGGGCGTTCTGACAAATACTTTCCTGATTCTGTTCACGATGGTGTTTATCCTGCTCGAGACGGCCAGCATGGGAGTCAAGGCGAAGGCTGCCTTCGGCATCGGATCGAGTGTTTTCGACGGGTCTCGCAAGTTTTTGCACAATCTCGGCCGTTACCTCGGGATCAAGACAATCGTGAGCCTGGCGACAGGACTCTGTGCTTGGATCCTGGCGCTGGTCGTCGGCCTCGACTTTCCGTTGCTATGGGGCATGCTTGCCTTCCTGTTCAACTACGTACCGGCCATCGGTTCGATTATCGCCGCCGTGCCCGCGATTCTCCTGGCGTTGATTCAGCTGGGCGTCGGCGAGGCGACGATGACGGCGATCGGCTTTATGGCCATCAATATTTCGTTCGGGAACATCATCGAGCCGCGGTTGATGGGGTACGGGGTGGGCATCTCGCCACTCGTCGTGTTCGTCGGGTTGATCCTCTGGGGCTGGATCTTTGGCCCCGTCGGGATGCTGTTGTCGGTGCCGCTCACGATGACGCTCAAGATGGCACTGGAAGCCAGTGATAATGGGCGCTGGATCGCCATCCTGATAGGCTCTGAGCGCGATGCCGAATATGCGCTTTCCCAACGTGTACGGGAAGAAGAAAACGCGCAATAATCCGTCGGGTTCGACCACACAATTGTTTTGACAGGACGCGCTGTGCCAGCTGTTTTCTATCGAGATCCCGGTTCAACCTATCCAACTGCAGTGCGCGCCGAGGGCATGTACGTTCACGATAACGCCGGACGTCGTTACCTTGATATGAGTGGCGGCGCCGCGGTCTCATCAGTGGGGCATGGTCACCCGAAAGTTGTGTCGGCGATCCAGGAACAAGTCTCGACACTCGCGTTCGCTCACACCGCGTTTTTCACCAATGAGCCGCAGGAGCAGCTTGCATCCCGAATTGCTGCACGGTTCCCGGAAAAAGATGCAAGAGTGTGGTTCACGTCGGGTGGATCTGAATCCAACGAATCCGCTCTGAAGATCGCCTGGCAGTACTGGCGGGCCAAAGGTAATCCGGAAAAGACGATCGTGATTAGTCGGCAGTTCAGCTATCACGGTGGTACGTTTGGCGCGACATCAATCAGTGGCAGTGTTTATCGAAGGGCGCCCTACGAAAAAGTGCTCCTTGACTGGCCGCGCATCGCTCCCTGTTATGCGTATCGACATCAGCAAACCGGCGAATCTGCGGAAGATTACGGGTGGCGTGCTGCAAGGGAACTGGAGCAGGCGATCCGGGACGCTGGCGCAGACCATGTCGCAGCATTTATCGCGGAGCCGGTTGTCGGAGCAACGCTAGGTGTCGTGCCACCCGCGCCGGGCTATTTCGAAGAGATTCGCCGTATCTGCGACGACAACGAAGTGTTGTTCATCTCAGACGAAGTTATGTGCGGGAGCGGCCGCTGCGGTGTGTTTTTCACGCATGCCCAGGAAGGAATTACAGCCGACATCGTTTCGTTGGCGAAAGGGCTCAGCGGAGGCTACCAGCCGCTGGGGGCCCTGGTAACTCGTGGCGAGATCATGGCGACGATCCGGGACAGTGACGAGCCGTTCGCGCACGGTCATACCTACATTGGTCATCCGATCGCCTGTGCTGCAGGAGTTGCTGTGCAGGATTGCCTCGACGGCGGGCTTCTCGATTCAGTCGGCAAAAAGGGCACCAGCCTGACAGGTCTGCTGAGGGATCGATTCGGCAATCACCGGAACGTCGGCGATATTCGTGGCCGTGGTCTCTTCATCGGGATCGAGTTTGTGGAAGACCGTGACTCAAAGATGGCGTTTCCGGTAGAGAGCGGGATCCCTGCGAAGCTCAAGAACGCGGCAATGCAGCATGGGCTGATCTGTTATCCCGGTGGCGGTTCAGTCGACGGGCATGCCGGCGCACACATGCTCATCGCGCCCCCGTTCATCGCTCAGGATGAGCACTTTGCCGAGCTTGCCGACAAGCTCGACGCCATGTTTACAGATGTGTTTGCGTAGGGCCGACCCCTTCATTGTTATGTGCGCCCCCAATGGGGCTCGCCGCAGTCAGGCGGATCATGGACGGCTGCCAGTAACGCCGGCCGAACTGGCTGATTGTGCCGAATCTATTCTCGCAGCCGGCGCTTCAATGATGCATGTGCATGTGCGTGACGATGACGGTGCTCACTCGCTTGACGCCGACCGGTATCGCGACGCCATAGTGGCCATACGGGAACGTATTGATGACAGTCTCGTTATCCAGGTGACGACAGAAGCCTGCGGCATTTACACGCCTGAATACCAGATGTCTGTCGTCCGTGAACTGCGGCCGGAATCAGTGTCAGTTGCGCTCAGGGAACTATGTCCAGACAGGGAGTCTGAGCGCAGAGCGGCGGAATTTTATCGGTGGATGTCCGATAACCACGTGATGCCGCAGCACATCCTGTATTCCGCAGAAGATGTGGCACGCTTCGAGGCACTGCGCGGGAAGGGCGTTATACCCGAAGACAAGCCTTTCGTCCTGTTCGTTCTGGGTCGTTATGTCGAGAACCTGACCGGTGATGTGTCGGCACTCGAGTCGTTCGTTGACGCTGTTTCCGATGACGTCGTCTGGGCAGTGTGCTGCTTCGGAAGTACGGAGCACGATGCGGTCCTGGCTGCGATGCGACAGGGTGGTCATGCACGGGTCGGCTTCGAAAACAATATCGAGATGCCCGATGGTTGCCTGGCAGCAGATAACGCTGACCTGGTTGGCCTGGCGACCGGCGCGGCGGAAGACGAGGATCGGGTGCTCGCGACCGCGGACGATGTCCGCCATCTTTTCGGATAGGTAGCCGGTGATCAGGGCAGTTGTCACATTCTTGATCTTCGCCGTCGCTCCGGCAGTGGGGCAGGACATCCATTTCGTCGTCCCTGGTGGCGCTGGCGGGGGATGGGATTCGACAGCCCGCGGCACTGGCATGGTGTTGCGTCAGGAAGGTCTTATAGACGCAGCGTCGTTCGAGAATATTTCCGGTGCCGGTGGTGGTAAGGCTATCGCGATGCTGATCGAAACCGCCGAGCATCGAACCGATACGCTGATGGTCAATTCCACACCGATCATCGTTCGGTCGATCACACGGCTGTTTCCATTTTCCTATCGCGACCTGACACCTGTCGCGCGCGTCATTGGCGACTACCAGGTGCTCGCGGTGCGAGCGGATTCGGAGATCGAGCATTTCGCCGACCTGCTTGCGCGATTCCGCGATGATCCCCGCAGCGTCAAAGTGGCCGGCGGTTCGGTGCGCGGCGATCTGGATCACCTTGTACCCGCACTGGCGTTGCGGGCAGCCGGAGAAGATCCGCGCAAACTTGCCTATGTGCCCTACGATGCGGGTGGTAAGGCACTGGCCGGATTTCTGACCGGCGAAGGTGATGTGTTGTCGACGAGTCTCAGCGAGGCGATGGAGTATTACCGTGCCGGGGGCCTGCGGATCATCGTTGTCAGCGCACCGGATCGAGTCGCTTCTGCGCCGGCCATCGAGACCTATGTTGAACAAGGTATTGATTTCGAATTCGTTAACTGGCGCGGATTTTTTGCGGCGCCCGGCATCGATCCTCATCTTGTGGACCAGTATTCGGGCCTCCTCGCGGACATGCTCGAGACGCCCTCGTGGGATGTGTTGCGATCACGAAACGGCTGGCAAAATCTCTACCTAGATCGACACGCATTTACCGCATTCCTCGCGCAGCAGGAACACGATATACAAACTCTCCTGATCGAACTTGGATTCCTGCGCGAGGACGGGCGATGAGTCACCGCCTGCATTTCATCGCGACGCTCTGCCTGATCGTGCTGTTTGCCGCCTACGGCCTCGAGGCATTGACCATTCCCTTGTTTCCCGGTCAGGAGGACGAGCCGTTCAAACCGCGAACGATGCCATTTGCACTTGCCATCATCGGGGTCGTGCTGGCCGGCATTCGCGCGATGCAACTGTTTGGTGCATCTCCTGAATTGGGTGATGCTCACCCGGGACGCTTGCATTGGCATCCCGTGATCCGCCTCTGTCTCGTCATGCTGGCTTACGGCTATCTAATGCCGTCGCTGGGTTTCATCCTGGCGACGACGCTGTTTCTCGTCGCGGGGTTTCTGATTCTCGGTGAACGCAGGCGTTCCATTCTCCTGTTTCTGCCGCTCGTATTTTCTCTAGTATTTTTTCTGCTGATGACGGAAGGGCTGGGTCTCTACCTGTCGCCCGGTAGTCTCTGGGGTCCCTGATCGATGTGGGAGGGGATAACAACCGGGCTGTCGACCGCACTCGTACCCGAGAACCTGCTGCTTGTCGCGACCGGATGCATTACTGGCACATTCATCGGCATGTTGCCGGGACTTGGCCCAATATCGGCGATCGCATTAATGATCCCGATGACCTACGGATTTGATCCGGCATCGGGGATGATCCTCATGGCCGGCGTCTACTACGGCGCGATTTTCGGGGGATCAACCTCGTCGATTCTCGTGAATGCCCCTGGCGTGGCTGGTACCGTTGCGACATCTTTCGATGGTTACCCACTTGCACAACAAGGCAAGGCCGGCAAAGCGCTGGCCATCGCTGCGATTGCGAGCTTTGCGGGGGGCACGATGGCAGCCGTGCTTCTGATGATCGCAGCACCCGCGCTGGCGCAGGTCTCATTAAGCTTCCAGTCGCCGGACTACCTGATGTTGATGATTCTCGGACTGACGGCAGTATCAGCGTTCGTCAGCCCTGGAAAAGTCTTGCAGGCTCTCATTGCGACCGTCATCGGCCTGATGCTGTCGACGGTCGGTACCGATCCGTCGGCGGGTATACAGCGATTTACGTTCGGCAGCCTCGACCTCGTCGATGGGATCAGTTTTCTGCTGCTCGCGATGGCGACGTTCGCACTGTCGGAGGCGTTGTTGTCGGTACTGAAGCGTGATGACCGCAAAGCAGATGAACTGGCGGAAGCCGGCGAGGACATCGGCAGCCTCAAAATAGAGAAAGAAGTATTCCGGCAGATAGCGCCCGTGGTTGGGCGGTCTTCGGTCACCGGTTTCTTCATCGGCGTGTTACCGGGTGCCGGTGCAACGATAGCTTCTTTTATTGCCTATGGAATGGAGCGCGCCCTCGCGCCGGTAAGGGAAAAACTGAAGTTTGGTAAGGGATCGGTGCGGGGCCTCGCCGCGCCCGAATCGGCAAACAATGCCGCCTGCACCGGTTCGTTCGTGCCCTTGCTGACGCTGGGTATTCCCGGATCCGGTACGACCGCAGTCATGCTCGGGGCGCTGATCTCTTACGGCGTACAGCCGGGTCCGCAATTATTCCAGAACAACCCGGATGTTTTCTGGTCGGTGATCATTTCGATGTATATCGGCAACCTCATCCTCCTGATTCTGAATTTGCCGCTGATTCCCTACATCGCCCGACTGCTGGCATTGCCGAAGCAGTTGCTAGTCCCACTTATCCTGTTTTTTTCCCTGATCGGTGTTTACCTGGTGTCGTTTAATACCTTCGATATCTACATGATGACGGCTTTCGCCCTGGTTGCGATCTGCCTGCGCCTGTTCGATTACCCGATGGCGCCGCTGATCCTGGGATTTATTTTGGGTGGGATGATGGAGGATAACCTGCAACGTACGATGACGCTTTACGACGGCTCGTTTCGGTTCCTCTGGGAACGGCCGGTCAGCTTCGGGATCGCGATATTGCTGGTTGCCGTTGTACTGACACCGATCGTCAGGAGCCTTCGTGCGGGTGCATCGCGTCAGCCGAAATAGTCGGGTGCGTTGCCGGCCGACCACTTGATATTGCAGCCGATGCTGGGAATCTGGTTTTCGGAAACGGGTTCGCCCTGCAACAGTGCGTCGATTGCCGCCCGAAGATCTCGCCCGTTCACCGGCAGGTCGTTCGACGGGCGGCTGTCATCCAGCTGACCGCGATAAACGAGTTTCTTTTCGCTATCGAAAACAAAGAAATCTGGTGTGCAGGCGGCACGGTAGGACTTCGCAACTTCTTGGCACTCGTCGAAAAGGTAGGGGAACGTGTATCCCCAGGTCTCAGCTTGTTCCTTCATCTTTTCAGGGTTGTCGCCCGGGTGCGTCGTCACATCGTTGCTGTTGATTGCGAAGATGGCGACCGGCTGCGATAAGTAGTCACGGCCCAGCTGTGCGAGTTCCTCCCGGATGTGTTGGACGAACGGGCAGTGATTACAGATAAACATGACAACATACGCTTTTTTGCCGTCGCCCAGGGCGTGAACGTTGCCATCCGGGTCAGGTAGTACAAATTCAGGTGCCATGGTCCCAAGATCGAGCATTTCGGATTCTGTTGCGGCCATTTTGTGGTTCCTCGAGTGTTTATTCCTGGATAATGACTCAGGCAAGTGGCAGCAAGGCCACCCATTACATGCCGGCCGCCGCCATCATCCCGTTAACGATATCAGGAAGGTTCTGCGATACCATCCCGACTCTGCGCTGATCTGAAGATGCAGGGTTCTTTTCCTTAATTTAGCCGGGTGAAAACAGGATGACATGGATCGCGACTATCTCATATGAAGATGCCATGGGGGCATTAAAAAAACTCTACGATCGGATCAAGGGACCGGACGACAACGTCGACAACATCATGCTTGCGCATAGCCTGCGTCCGCATTCTATGGAAGGGCACATGGCGCTGTACAAGTATGTATTGCACCATCCACGAAACGTATTGCCAAAGTCCTATCTCGAGACGATTGGTGTCTATGTCAGCCTGCTCAATAAATGTCGTTATTGCGTTGACCACCACTACGCCGGATTGTTGCGTGTCATTGAGGACGATGTGCGTGGGGCGGAGATTCGGACGGCGTTAGAAGCAGGAAACCTGACGGCGGTGTTTGACGGCAAAGAGCTCGCCGGTCTTGAGTATGCCGGGAAACTCACGACCGACCCGGCGGGGTTATCGAGTGCCGACATTGAATCACTGAGGCAGGCGGGTTTAGATGACGGTGAGATTCTTGAGATCAACCAGGTGGCTGCGTACTTTGCCTATGCCAATCGGATGGTGCTGGGCCTCGGCGTCAATACCGATGGCGATATCATCGGGTTATCACCGGGAGACAGTAGCGATCCCGATAACTGGTCGCACCAGTAGGCGTCCCGCTTCGCCGAGTCAATCCACCGAGCGGGAAGTCAGGCTCAGGCGAGCATCGCCCGGTTCTTTTTGACCGCTGCCACGACCCGGTCAACATGGTCCGCGTTGTTGTACATGTGCGGAGACATTCTCAGGCCACCCGTCGCAGCGCACTGGACACCGGCGTCGTCGAATACGTTGCTGACGAGTCGGCTGGCATTCTCGCGCGGGGTCGCGATGATCACGACGCTGCTCGTAAATGCGGGATTTGCGCTGGATACGAAAGCCACGCCAAGGTCTTCTAGGCCGCCACGAAGCCGGTCGGCCACGTTTTTGGACTGCGCTTCGATGCCTGCCGGCGTGATCGTCTCATGAAACAGTGCGGTATCGTTGAGCGATGCGAGCGCGGCATCGTCACGCTGGCTCATCGCATCGAACTTCCGCGCGCCGTCCGGCACATCTTCTGTGGTCCTGCCCCACGGCACGCTGACAATATTCGGCCAGATATGATCAATGTGGCGCTCACGGATATACAGGATTCCGACTTCGCGTGGCCCCATGAACCACTTGTGCGCACTGCCGCTGAAAGAGTCGGCTTCGATCGCTCCGAGATCGAGATCGACGGCGCCCCAGGTCTGTGCCCCATCGATATGGATGAATACATCGTCCTTCTTCTCGCGGACCGCCGCACAGATCTCTGCAAGCGGTAGCCGGAAACCGGTGATATTCGAGATATGGGTGAACGACACGACTTTCGTGTTGTCGCCGACGACGTCGACGAACATGTCGACCACCTCATCTACCGAACCCGTGTTCGTTGGTACCGAAAATCGCCGGACCGTCGCGCCGGTTCTGGCCGCCTGTACATCCCACGCGACGAGATTCGATGGGTGATTCTGATCCCACAGCACGATTTCGTCCCCTTCATCGAGCGGCATGCCCTGCACGATCGTGCCATTGGCTTCTGACGCGTTGCGGACGATCGCTATTTCGTCCGCTGACGTGCCCAGCATCCCGGCCACCCGTCCCCTAGCCTCTTCCTTGAAGGCTTCGACAGCACGCCGGCTGGCAGTGCTGAGCGACTGGTCGAGTTGCCGCGCGTATTCGTTGTGCGCCTCTGTCACCATGGTGGGCATCGGGCAGAGATTGGCGGCGTTCATTGGCACGCTCTCATCGGCGAAACCAAATGTGGGTGTCGCAGCATCGGCCGTGTGAATGGTGGCAGCATAGCTCCCTAGGCTGCCCACAACGGACACCCCGCCCACGACCTTCAAGAAATCACGTCTGGCGATACTCATGGGTTCTCCCTCCTGATTATTCGCTTATTCTAGTACTAATTGCCCCTTCGTCGCGGATCAGGTTCGCTATGCGAATATTCGAGCTTCAGCCAGTCACCGTCCCTGTGGCCGGCACAGATGATGAGTTTCCGGTGAGACGCATCTATTGCATCGGCCGCAACTATGCGAAACACGTTGCCGAGATGGGTTGCGACATCAAACGCTCTAAACCGTTTTTCTTCGGCAAGCCGGCCGACGCAATCGTCTTGACGGGCGGGACAGTCGATTATCCGTCTCGAACGTCAAACCTGCATCACGAGATCGAGCTTGTGGTGGCGATCGGAAAATCCGGAAGGGACGTCGCGCTAGAAAATGTTCTGGATCACGTGTACGGCTACGCTGTCGGCATCGACCTGACCCGCCGGGACCTGCAGGCTGAGGCCAAGGAAAAGGGGCGTCCTTGGGAGCCTGCCAAGGGATTCGACCTGTCGGCGCCGATTTCCCCAATTCACCGGGTCGAGGACGTCGGTCACCCCGTTCAGGGACGTATCTGGCTCGCGGTAAATGGTGAAATTCGTCAAGATGCCAGTCTAAATGAGCTAATATGGTCGGTAGCAGAATCTGTCGCCGAGCTCTCAACCCTGTTTGAAGTGGTGCCTGGCGACCTGCTGTACACAGGGACCCCTGCCGGCGTTGGCCCCTTGGAAGTGGGCGACGAGGTGACCGGCGGCATCGAGGGAATTGACGAAATACAAATAACAATTCGGTAGACGACACAATAATTAGCGAGGAGCTACCTATGGACCGTCGCAAGTTTCTGAACACTGTAAGCGCAACGGCCGCCGCGAGCATAGCCGGTGCGACCTCTTTCTCAGCCAAAGCGGATGCCCTCGAAGAGGCGATGGAAGAGGCCCTCGAGCCCAAGCGTCGCGCGAAACCGGGCTTTTGCACCATTGGCGAGGAGCGGGAACGCAGCCCCAACGACAATCGTCCGTATTATCAGCACAATGACCCAGCGTTGCCCGAAATGCCGAAAGCACCGACGCTGATGGACTTTTACAAGCTCCGTTTCTCGACCAATCACGTGACGCAGAGTGCGAGACTTGCCCTCATAAACGGACATAGCGAAAAGGTCGTGATGGCCTGCCTGCTGCACGATATCGGCCTCAACATCCGGGGCACTGATCATGGCTACTGGTGTGCGCAACTCGTGCGTCCCTATGTTGACGAGGAAGTCGCTTGGGCGATCGAGAAACACCAAGCGCTGAGGTTCCTGCCTGATCCGGACCAAAACTATGAATATCCCGAAGCCTATATCAGGCTTTTTGGTGCAGATTACGAGCCCGAGCCCTATATCATGGAAGAGGCTAAAAAGGCGAGGAACCACAAGTGGTACATGTCCTCCCGTCAGATCACCATTAACGACGTCTATGCTTTTGACCCGAACCTGTCCGTCGACGTCGAGGATTTCACCGACATCATGGCCCGCAATTTCAAACAGCCGAAAGAAGGGCTGGGCTTCGATGACAGCCCGGTTGCACACATGTGGCGGACCTTTATCTGGCCTACTAACTTCTTATAAGAAAACATTATGGCCAATTACATCGGCAGCGATTTTACGCCGCCGGACGTCATCGGCAAGGTGACGGGCAAGGCACGCTACGCTGAAGACATCCAGGTCGATGGCATGGTCTTCGCGCGACTTCTGACCAGCCCGGTTCCACACGCGCGTATCAAGCGCATGGACTTGTCGGCTGCCCTCGCTTTGGAAGGTGTTGTTGGCGTGCTCACTGCGGATGACGTCCCCGCCGCACAGGCACCACGTGCGGCAATCCTGACCAACGAACCCGTCTTTGTTGGTGATCCGATACTCGCTATTGCAGCCGTGGATGACACCGTCGCTACCGATGCGCTGCAGTTGGTAGATATTGAATACGAGCCATTGCCGTTCAGTGTCGATCCGCTCGAGTCGCTGCACCCGGACGGGTCCAATGCACGCGAGGATGGCAATGTCTACGCACCGCAGGGCTTTGGCGACAGAACGACCAGGCCCGAGGAAATCAAATGGACGCAGGCCGATCTCGACGCTTTTCTCGATGGTCGTCCGCCCGAGGGCGATATGCCGATCCAGTGGTCCGTTGGCGATATCGAGGAAGGGTTTGCGAAAGCCTCCTACGTCGTCGAGCAAAATTTCGTAACGGCGGGTTATGCACATCACTCGATGGAACCTCGTTCCTCGATGGCCTACTGGCAAAATGGCAAATGCTTCCTGCATGGGCCGAATCAGAGCCAGACGGCACCGATGCCTGGTCTTGCCCGAATGATCGGTATTGACGTCGCCGAGCTTGTCTTCATCAACGAAAATTGTGGCGGCGGTTTCGGTTCGCGCAGTACGCCCTACGAAATGCTCGTATTGCCGGCGTTTTTCTCGCGCAAGATTAACCGGCCCGTTGCACTCCACCTCGGCAGGGCCGAAGAGTTCTACCTTGGAAAAGCGCGATCCGGTTTCCAGGGCCACGTCAGGATGGGATTTCAGGACGACGGTCGGATCACGGTGATGGACCTGTTCATCGTGCAGGATATCGGCTGCCAGACAGGTTTTCCGTCCGCGTCCGCGGCCGCGGGTGCGACGTCGCTTGTCTACCAGCCCGAGACGATGCGTTTCCGCGCGATCCCGGTAATGACCAACACCACGCCCAAGGGTGCACAACGGGGGCCCGGGCAAAACCAGATTGCGGCCGCGATCGAGCCTCTCATCGACAAGGCGGCGGTCATGCTTGAGATGGACCGCATCCAGATCAGGATGATCAATGCGCCGGTCAGTGATTCGCTGCATGGTCCGCGGCAACAGCAGATGACGAGTGCTTACCTGCGTGAAGCGCTCGAACAGGGCGCCGAGCGTTTTCGCTGGGCGGAAAGGACCGAGCGTCGGGGATCAAGAAGCGGATCCAAAGTCATCGGGCTTGGGGTCGGGCAGGCGTATCATTCAGCGGGACGCGACGGCTATGATGGCCTGTTGCGTATTGCACCGGACGGCAAAATTCATCTGCACAGCGGCGTCGGTAATCTCGGTACGTATTCCTACGCGTCGACGACCCGGCCTGCGGCGGATGTTCTGCAGTGCGACTGGAACAATTGCATCATTCATTACGGCCGTTCAACCGAACACTTGCCGTGGAGTTCGGCGCAGAACGGCAGCAACACGTCTTTTACGCACACGCGCGCCAACTACGTCGCGGCGGTCGATGCCGTGCAGAAGATCAGGAACATCGCCGCCATTCAGATGGGCGGAAATGCGGATGACTATGACATCGCAGCTGAGCGCGTTTTCGCGAAAACAGACGCCTCGCGATCAATGAGCTACGCTGAAGTCGCTCAGGCTGCAATGGAACTCGGCGGCCGATTCGACGGTAGTGAAGTACCGGACGATATCCACGACGTGACGCGCCTTGCTGTCGAAGGCCTGCGGGGTACCGGCCTGATTGGTGTCGCAAAGGACAATCTCGGCCGGCGCGGCGCGGTACCTGGCCTTGCAGTCGGGTTTGCAGAAATCGAACTTGATCTCGAGACCGGTCGGTACAGAATTCTCGATTATCTCGGCGTCGCCGACTGCGGAACCGTCCTGCATCCGCAGGGTCTGGCAGGGCAGGTTCGTGGCGGTGCGGTCTGGGGATTCGGCATGGCCGGCCTGGAACGTCATGTCTACGATCCGGTGCTCGGACTACCGGCAAACAGTGGTTTCTACCAGTGCAAACCGGCGACCTACATGGATCTGCCGGGTGAGATGGATTGGGATGCCGTCGATCTGCCAGATCGCGACAATCCCGTCGGTGTGAAGGGCATCGGCGAGCCGGTGATGGGTTGTGCTGCTGCTGCCGTGCTGTGCGCAATATCCGATGCGCTCGACGGGCATGTCTTCAATCGCGTGCCGGTCACGCCCGACATGATCGTCAACCATGTTGCCGGACTGGATCAGTCCACCCCGGCGATGCGAACCAATACCTTCTGACAGTTAGCCCGCATTTTTAGCCATTACACTGGTTGCTCCGGAGTTCCAACCGGGCATCGCCAGTCTCGTTGTCAGCGGTCGACCGGCTAATGCGGGATTCCCCTACCTGTCGGTGGCTGATAGCGGCAGTTCCTCTTCGGCAATGGTAAGTAATTGCCGGATGATCTCGGGCCGGTTCGGTTGGATATGCATTCCCTCCGTCCAGCGCAGAATCTTCGGCTCGCCGGCGGCTCTGAACAGGGCTTCGGTTTCTCCGGCCGGTGTGCGCTCGTCTTCGCGCGCACCGATGACGATGACGGGTCTGGGGGCAATGCGCGCGACATTGGTCGCGGTGTTAAAGGTGGGGCCGTAGGCGAGCCAGTGCAGCAACGTTGCGGCTGGTCCGTGCAGAAGACGGATTTCGTTCCTGCGCGCGACCTGTATCTCCAGCCAAGCCCGGTTGTCGGCGGCGCCGTGGACGAGCATCGTCACGTCGATTCGGGGATCGCGGGCAGCAACCAGAGCGGCGAACGGCACGCCAAGGCTGGCGCCCACGAGTACCAGCTGGTCTTGATCTGCCCAGGGTTGTTGCTCGAGCCAGTCCAGGATCAGCGAAACGGCGGGTGGCGTGTCGCGAAATGCCTTTCTGGCCAACGGTACCGTGGCGATTATCCGTCGCCATCCGTGAACCTTCTCAGCGCCTTCATACGGATAGTCGATTGCGACGACAGCCCGGTCACCGACATTGCCGAATAATTCGACGGCGTCGCTGCCGGTACGATGACCTCCCAGGATGATCATCACCGGCAATTGGGTCGTCGGCTCGGCTGGTCGTATCAGCCGGAAAAGAACGGAAAGCCCCGACGTCGAGGTCGCCGTGGCTAGCCGGGAAAGCTGACCGTTACCGTCAATTATGGCATCGCCACGGACGTTTTCGAGGTCGGCGTGCCGTGCTTTGAAGTAGTCTTCCAGTGGCATGGCTGAATCGATTATGAGCCAGACAAGCGACACGATAGCCATCGCCACAAGCGGGACGAGTCCATAACAAAGGATGATTCGCAGGCGTTTTCGCATGACTGAAGCCTCTGTTCGCAGGCGTAACAAGTCAACTGCTGACAAGCCGGCGGGGCTGCGCTAAGTTTAGCCGTCTGACTTGTTGCCCATGAAGAACACTATGTCACAAACCGGAAAAATCACCGTATCGCTACTCCTGCTCCTGTTGGTGGCTTGCTCTCCCGATCCTCAGTCCGTCAGCGCAGTTGGCGGCGCTGACCTGATCCTGATCAATGGTCGTGTCTATACCCTCAACTGGGACGAGCCGTCTCCGGATGGTACTGCGTCGGACAATGCGCCGATCAACGACACTGGCTGGTATCCGGATGCTGAGGCCGTCGCAACCAAAGGCGACGAGATTATCTTCGTGGGCGGGACGACCGATGCACTCGAATTTCGCGGTGAAGCGACGCGCGTGGTCGATCTCGCGGGGGCAACGGTCATACCGGGGCTGGTCGACTCGCATACCCATGTCTACGGCCTGGGTGCGAGGCTCGATTCCATCGACCTTACCGAGGCCGAAAGCGAAGAAGATGCCGTTGTGCTGGTTGCCGAACGAGTCCGTTCGACGCCGCCTGGCGAATGGGTCATCGGTCGCGGTTGGGACGAGGGTGCATGGGCGGACCGCTATCCCGACAAGGCACTGCTTAGCCAAGCAGCGCCCGACAACCCGGTCTTCATGGGCAGCCTGCACGGGTTCGCAGCTTGGGTGAACCAGGCGGCGCTCGACGCCGGTGGTATTACCACCGAGACAGAGGATCCGGCGGGCGCCGAACCGTGACAAGACGACGAAGGAAAACAACGTGCACACGCCCTCACGCGAGAAACGACGGTACGCAAGAAAAAACTAGCATCGACGTCACTGAAGACACGGCTGAACCGATGGGTCATCGGACTTCAACAGATGGCCGAAGACGGTTACGTTGCGGTCCACGAGGCCGGGCTTGGCACTGAAGCCATGGAAGCGCTCGAGCAACTCGAGGCAGAAGGCCGTTTGCCGATTCGGGTATACGGCATGTTGTCTCTGCGGGACGAAGTGCTGATCCGGAAATGGCTTGAGAAAGGGCCCGACACAGACAACGATAGCATGCTGGTCACGCGCGCCGTCAAAGCTTATTACGATGGCGCACTCGGGTCTCGCGGCGCGCGGATGCTCTATGACTATTCGGACATGCCCGGTCACCGTGGCGTCAGTGGTGACGGCTACGGCTTTAATCAGGCACTGAATGCCGAGGTCATGAAAGCCGGATTTCAGGTTGCCATTCATGCGATTGGTGATGCTGGCAATCGCGAGTCCTTGGATATCCTGGAGGCGGTATTCGAAGATCATCCTTCCACGCGCAACAATCGGCATCGCATCGAGCATGCGCAGGTCATACATCCCGATGACATACCCAGACTGGGACAGCTCGGTATCATCGCTTCGATGGAACCGCCGCACGCAATGGAAGACAAGACCTGGGCCGAGGAACGGGTGGGACCGGAGCGGATAGTCGGGGCTTACGCGTGGCGCTCGCTTCGTGAGACAGGTGCCGGACTGACGTTTAACTCGGACAACCCAGGCTCGGACCACAATATCTTTTACGGGATGCACTCGGCGATTACGCGACAGGACAAGAACCTGCAGCCTGAGGGGGGCTGGTACCCCGAGCAGAAGATGAGTTCGGACGAAGTCGTTCGCGGCTATACGAGTTGGTCCGCGCACGCGAGTTTTCGGGAGGACGTGACCGGAATCATCGAAACTGGCCGCTGGGCGGATCTGACTGTAATGGATGTCGATCCGTTTGTGCTTGCGGATGAAATCCCGTCCGATATTCTCAACGGGCGAATACTGATGACCATCGTGGCTGGCCACGTCGTATTCGAGCGATAAGGCACGTTCGTCCGGAGCCCGGCACCGATATCGACTTGGCGTATACTGTCGCCCGCCCAGGATCACAGAGGCCGGTAGCAGTGAAACTGAATAACACGATAAATCGCCGTGATTTCGTCAACGGCTGCGCGCTGAGTCTTGCCGCGGGGACCTCGCTTTCCCCCCTGGAAGCCATCGCGCAGGACCTTCTCGATCCGGCGGCATTGCCTCCTGACTATTACCCGCCGACACGGCAAGGTATGCGGGGCAGTCATGACGGTTCATTCGAGGTCGCACATGCAACGCGCGACGGTATCGCCTACAGCTCAGTTGACTCCGGTGATCGTGCCTACGATCTGGTTGTCGTTGGTGGCGGGCTGAGCGGTCTATCGGCAGCGTATTTCTTCCGCAAGCAGTATGGGCCCGATGCGCGAATTCTCGTGATAGACAATCACGACGATTTTGGCGGGCACGCGAAACGCAACGAGTTCTGGCACAACGGCCGGATGCACTTGGTCAATGGTGGCACGCTGAATGTGGAAGCGCCGTCACAATACAGCACGGTGGCTGCAGGCTTGCTCTGGGAGCTCGGGATCGACCGTCAGCGTTACTTCGCGAAGAACCGCGGCATGTGGTCGAACTATGGCGACATGGGGCTCAAGGGCAGCATGTTCTACGATCGCGAGACCTTCGGTGAAGACAAACTTGTTGTCGGTTACGGTGATATGCCGATCAGTGAGTTTATCCGGCAGGCGCCTGTCAGCCTGGAGGTGCAGCTGGATGCCGTTCGGCTGTATGAAGAGCAGAAGGACTATCTTCCGGGGCTGAACGCTGACGAGAAACGGCAGATGCTCACCCGGATGAGCTATCGCGATTACGTCGTCAACATCGTCGGCTGCCACCCGGACGTGATGCATCTCTTTGACACGACGCAGCTTGGCATTTTTGTCACGGCGATGGATGCTATCCCGGCCATCTACTGTCGGGAAATGGGTTATCCCGGCTTCGATGGCATGAATCTCGGTGAGATTTCACCGAACCAGCTTGCTAACGAGCCTGGTGGACAGCATGGTCGTGAAAATCAGGCGCGCGCCCAAAGTGGCGATCCGGACATGTACTTCCCCGATGGTAACGCGACGATCACGCGCCTCTTGGTCAGCTCGCTGATTCCTGACGCGGTGTCGGCCAATACGATGGAGGACATCGTTTCGGCGAAAGTCGATTACAGTCTGCTCGACCGAGATGACAACAAGGTTCGTATCCGGTTGAACAGCACCGTTACCGACGTTTCTCATGTTAGTGATAGCCAGGTCGAGACGACCTATGTACTGGACGGAGACGCCTACACGGTGACGAGCAATAATGTTGTGCTCGCCTGCTGGAACATGGTGATTCCGCATATCTGCCGGGAGCTACCCCAGGCTCAACGGGGAGCACTGTCCTACGGCCAGAAGTCGCCGCTCGTCTACACGGGTGTGCTGGTCTCGAACTGGCAGCCCTGGGTCGAAGCCGGCATATCCCGGGTCTCAGCACCGGGCGGATACCATCCGAGTATCGGTCTGCAACCGATGCTGGAAATGGGCGACTACCGGACGGCCCGGTCGCCCGACGAGCCGATCGTTGTCCGCATGTCGACGTATTTCTACGAGCCGGGACATTCACGAAGGGAACAACATCGAATTGGCCGAAACCGTATGCTCATGACGCCTTTCGAGACTTTCGAACACCATATTCGTGACCAGTTGTCCCGAATACTCGGCCCGACCGGCTTCGATGACGAGCGGGACATACTCGGTATCACCGTCAACCGCTGGCCGCATGGTTATACGTATTCCTACAATCCACTGTTCGACCCGGAATCGTGGGCATTCACGACCACGCCCGAGCGGCCCTGCGTGATGGCGCGCCAGCGCTCAGGCCGAATCGCGATTGCGAATTCCGATGCAGCCGCCAGCCCGCACACGGATGCTGCGATCAACGAGGCTTACAGGGCGGTTACCGAGTTGCTCGATTCCTGACATTGCGATGACGAATTATTCGTGTGGTTGATACCGGACCTTCTCCATGGCGTCGTTGAAGTCCCGTTGGGAATTTCCTGCTCCCAGGTAGTTGAGATGCATCACCTCGTTGAGATCGGCATGCATGGAACCCGCATTGAGGGCGTTTGCAGGGCATGAAATACTGACGCTTATGAAGCTGATTTTCTCATTCCTCGCGATACTCATAGCGAACGCGGCTACTGCCGCTGATCGTGACGCAACGCAGATCGTTCGCGATGCGCTTAACCACTGGCGCGGGCTGTCCTCGCATGGTGAGATGACAATGACGATCCACCGCCCGGACTGGGAGCGGACGTTGTCGATGGAATCTTGGTCTGAGGGAGAAAAGTTGTCGCTTGTTCGCGTGACGGCGCCGCGCAAGGACCGCGGCAACGGGACGCTGATCGACGACGACCGTATGTGGACGTTCTCACCGAAAATCAATCGGGTGATCAAGGTGCCGTCCTCGATGATGAGCCAGAGCTGGATGGGATCAGACTTCTCGAACAAGGATATCTCGCGAACTGACGATATTATCGAGCAGTACGATCACACCTTGTTGAGCGAGATCGAGAACGACGGGTATGCTGTCTACGAGATTCAGTCGGTGCCACTCGAAGAAGCGGCCGTTGTCTGGGGTCGGGAGGTGCTGATGATTCGGGAAGACAACGTCATGATCGAACAACGCTTCTACGATCAGGACAACATCCTCGTCAAGATTTTGCGTACGCTCGAGATACGTGAAATGGGTGGCCGCAGTGTCGCCGCTCGGCAGCGTATGGAGAAGCAAGCGTCACCGAATGAGTGGACGGAAATCACGCTGGACTCGATCCGCTTTGACATCGAATTCGGCGACAACGTCTTTACACTTTCGAACCTGCGCAATCCACGCAACTAGTCGGGTTTTCCAATGAATATCACGCTGAGACTGGCCTGGCGAAACCTGTGGCGCCAGCCGCGGCGTACCTGGCTGACGATTGGAGCGATGGTGTTCTCGAATGCACTACTGGTCTTCGTGATGTCGCTGCAGTTTGGCACGTACGAACTCATGATTGACAACACGCTGAAGGCGTTTACCGGCCATTACCAGGTTCAGGCACCCAGATACAAGGATGACGCAAAGATGCGCCAGGTCGTCCCCCGTGCCCAGCAAATCTCGTCCGACATCAGGAGGACGACGGGCCTGGAAACGGTCGCTGTGCGATCGGCAGCATTCGCACTTGTGTCCAGCGAGGATCGCAGCTATGGGATCCAGGTGTTCGGTGTCGATCCTGTCAACGAGCCGGGTGTGTCGACCATTCCAGGCCTCGTTGCAGAAGGGCGTTTTCCGGCTGACTACGATGCACCTGAGATCGTCGTCGGGTCCGTTCTCGCACGAAACCTCATGGTCAGACCCGGCGACGAGCTGACAATTCTTGGCAGCGGACGGGACGGTTCGTTCGCCGCCGCTGTTGCAACGGTCGTCGGAATTTTCGACAGTGGCGTGTCCGACATGAATCGGTCAATCGCGGAGATGCCAATCGGGTTTTTCAACGATGTGTTCTCCATGGGCGATTCGGCGCATGCCATTGTTGTAATGACACCTTCACTCGCCGTTATCGAAGACTACCGGTCGAGGCTGGAAGCGGTCGTTGCAGGTTACGACGACGTTGTATTGCAGGACTGGGATACGCTGCAGCCGGGCCTTCGACAGGCGATTCAGGCCGACCTGTCCGGCGCGTTTTTCATGTATAGCGTGCTGGTGATTCTGGTCGCGTTCAGCGTGATGAATACGCAACTCATGTCAGTACTTGAGCGAACCCACGAATTCGGGATCGCCATGTCGCTTGGCCTGACACCGGGTCGGCTCGGGAGACTGGTCATTCTCGAAACGTCGTTGATGGGCGTTGCGGGAATGCTGATCGGTATCGTCGTCGGTGGGCTCATCACGATCTGGTTTACCTACAACGGTTTCAGTTATCCGGGGATGGATCAGCTGGCGGCCAATTTCAATCTGCCGTCGCAATTCTACCCGCAGATTTCGGCGTTGACCTTGTTCGCTGGTCCCGCCGTCGTTTTCATAGGGTCGATAATATCCGCGCTGTACCCGGCACTACGTCTTCACTGTTTACACCCCGTCGAAGCGATGAGCGCGGTCTAGATGAACGATCTGAAAATCATTGTGACGCTCGCTTGGCGAAATCTTTGGCGCAACCATCGTCGCACGCTCGTAATGCTGTCCGCGATCGGCATTGCTGCGTGGGCGATGATCTTCATGACCTCGCTGATACGCGGCATGGTCAACGAGATGTTGAGAGACGGCATCCGGTCGCTGCCCGGTCATGTCCAGGTCCATCATTCGGATTTTCGTGATGATCCAAGCGTTGGAAACCTGGTGGGGATGACCAGTGCCGATATTGGAACGGCCCTGGCGGACGCTGGTATCGAGCGGTACTCGGCCCGGATCCGGGTGCCGGCCGTGATTTCGAGTGAGCGTGAGTCGCGCGGTGTCCTGCTACTGGGTGTCGATCCGGAACGTGAAGTTGCGATTGATGCCATCGGCAGTAGCGTGGCCGAAGGACGCACGCTGGAAAGTATCGATGATAACGGCGTCATCATCGGCAGAAAGCTTGCTAAAAAGCTAGACACGGATATCGGTAAGCGAATCGTGCTGATGAGCCAGGACCCCGATAATGAAGTCGCTGACCGCGGTTTTCGTGTCGTGGGGTTGTACGAAGCCAGCTTGGCAGCGCAGGAAGAGGCTTTTGTCTTCGCAGGTCGAGCGACCATACAGCGTATGCTCCGGATCGATGACAGCGTCAGCGAGGTCGCGGTCGTTGGGGAAGACTATCGGGTCGTCGCGCCACTACTGACGTCGGTTCGTGCGGCGATTGGCGGGCAGGATGAAGTGTTGCCATGGATGGACATCGATAGGTACCTTGGGACGATGATGGGTGTCATGGATGGATTCGTGCTCGTTTGGGTGATCGTCATCTTCCTTGCGTTGTCATTCGGGCTGGTTAACACGCTCGTCATGGCCGTGTTTGAACGTGTGCGTGAGATCGGTCTCATGCTCGCCTTGGGTATGCGGCCGGCTAGCATACTGGGGCAAATCGTCGTCGAGTCCCTGTTTCTGCTAGCACTGGGCTTGGTGATCGGCAATCTATTCGCATACCTGAGCGTTATTCCGTTGACGGACGGCATCGATATTTCAGCAGTTGCGGAGGGTATGGAGATGTTCGGCGCGTCAAGCGTTCTTTACCCGGAACTGGAATTGCGTGACATGACGACGGCCAATGTCGTCGTTCTCGTGCTGGGTTTACTGGCGAGCCTGTCGCCGGCGTGGCGTGCGTCCCGCTATGAACCCGTGGAAGCTATAACCAAGGTTTAGATTATGAGTGCTGTTCGTTGTATCGATCTTTGCAAGACCTACCGCCAGGGCGACCAGGATATCAAAGCCCTTGATCACGTCGACATGGTCATCACGCAGGGCGATCTTGTCTGCCTGTCTGCACCATCGGGTGGCGGCAAAACCACGTTACTCAATGCTATCGGCGGACTGGACATTCCTGACAGTGGCGAGGTCTGGATTGCGGACCAGCGCATCGACAACCTGTCGAAGGGGGCGCTTGCGGCGTTGCGCCTGACGCAGATTGGTTTCGTGTTCCAGGCCTATAACCTGGTGCCCGTGCTTACGGCGCGCGAGAATGTCGAGTTCGTCATGCAGGTCCAGGGCGTGCCTGCAGGCGAGCGCGGAGACAAGTCGCAGGCCATTCTGGAAGAAGTCGGGCTTGCCGGGCTAGCGGACCGGCGTCCGGCCGAGATGTCCGGCGGTCAGCAGCAGCGTGTGGCCATTGCGCGGGCCATCGTATCCCGCCCGGCACTGGTACTGGCGGATGAGCCCACGGCCAACCTGGATTCAAGGGCCGCGGACGAACTCATGGCGCTGTTCGTCGAGTTGAACGAGCACCGCAACACGACGTTTGTCATTGCAACACACGACCAGCGGGTCATGGCTTACGCAAAGCGTTTAATCAAGATGCTGGACGGACGGATTGTCGACGATATCGAACAACACGCTGCTTAGCGTCTTTTTGCTGTTTCCGCTTGTCGTGGTAGCGGACGATACGACGTTCGAAGTCGACGGGCATAGCAAATCCCGGGTCTTGGCTGACGTCTATCCGGCCAACAGTGCTTTTGAACCGATGACCGGCAAGTCCGCCGGCAGCTTGGCGGAAGAACTCCGAATCAATCTTTCCTCTAACTGGGGGAAATGGACGTTCGATACCGCGTGGCAGCTTTATGGTGCGTGGGGCGACCGCATCGAGCTCTTGCGTGGCGTCTCAGGACTCTCGCTGCCGGGACTTGACTATCTCCAGACGGATGATCGCAGGCTGCTGAACCTCACCAGCACAATTACGGACGACGACAATCGGGTCGCTTTTCACCGGCTGGATCGACTGACGGCAACTTGGTCGTCGGATAAGTTCGTTGTCCGCATCGGGCGGCAGGCGATCACCTGGGGAAATGGTCTGGTCTTTTCGCCGATGGATATAGTTAACCCGTTCGATCCAACGGCGGTAGATACGGAGTATAAACCAGGCGACGACATGATCTATGGGCAGTACCTGCGGGACAATGGTGACGACATCGAGTTTGCCCAAGTCTATCGGCAGGATCCGGTGAGCGGCGATACGAATACTGCAGCGATGACAACGGCGGTCAAGTACCACGGTTTTGCGGGGCAGGGCGAGTACGATGTCCTCGTGTCGAAGCACCACGACGAAACAACGATCGGTATTGGCGGTAACAGGAGTGTCGGTGGCGCCGTTGTGCATGGCGATATCGTATGGACTGATGGTGAGGGCGGCAGCAAGCTGCAGCTCGTGACCAATGTCAGTTATTCATGGGTTTGGGGTGCCAGGAATGTCAACGGGATGCTTGAGTATTACTACAATGGATTTGGTCAACCATCGGAGCACTATGGCCTTGCAGGGCTGTCGCAAAACAGGGCGTTGATCGACCGGCTGCAACGTGGAGAGACATTTACATTGGGTAGAAAATATTTGGCTGGCGGTCTGACCATCGAGATGAGCCCGCTTTGGATGCTCACCCCCAACCTGTTTGCCAATCTGGACGATGGCAGTGCGCTGTTCCGGCTGGTGACTCGCAACAGCCTCGGTGATGATGCCGAATTTCTCGGTGCTGTCAGTGTTCCGATCGGCTCTGCCGGGTCTGAATTCGGCGGCCTGAAATCCGGCTTGCCCGGTGTATACCTAGCGACGAGTTTGTCGTTGTTTGCGCAGTTCAGCTTTTATTTCTGACGTCTACCGATTCGTAGCAGCGTATTTCCTATAGAACGTCATGCACTGCATGATGTCCTGCAGCCATCCGTGGTCGGGTTCCTCTCCCTTGTGGATTCGATTCGACTAGCGCTCGAGCAGACTCAGCATGAGCCACATATTCTTGTGGTCTATACGGAGTTCTTCGATGATGACGGTGGCCTTCGGTCAGCGTCGGTACCTGACGCGCTCCCAGAATTCGGTCAGCTGGCCTTCGAGGTCGAGTGCCCTGAAAAAGGAGTACGGATCGCAATCGATCTTTGTGATTACACGTGGAGTGAAATCCTGGTCATAGACTCTCCGGAGGTGCGGCGGGCGGCTGTAATTGATCGGGTCGTGTAGCCACATGTCCGCATGCAGGTATCCGCGGTCGTCGTACCAGAAGTACTCGACCGTCTTCGCATCAGCCGAGACCGGTTGACCGCGAGAGCTCATGAATGCGGGATTCAGCCGGGTCGACGTTACGACGAGGGTTTCGCCTTTCCACTCCCCCACTGAGAATCCTAGGGAGGAGTTCGTTTCGGTCTCGGGAAACTCCCTGCCATCGAGATAGATTCGGCGCGCATAGTCGGCTCCATATACGATGACAATGTAGTTGTCCGTCTGCAGGATCTCCATTGGGTACGGCAAACCGGATGCGAGCACCAGTCCGGGTGATGCACAACGGCTGTTTGCATTATCCACCTCGAGGTATTCATCGAGAATTCCTTGGCCGCGCTCTGTCATTGAGTAGGTGATCTTGCTGACCGCGCCGAGACCGCCGGCCCGGTTGTATATGCCGTTCATGTTTACAGGTTGCGGTGGCAGTTCATCGAGGCCGGGTCGCAGCTCGGCTCGTTTACCCGTAAACCGTCCGTCCTGCCACGGGCGGCCCAGAAAATTCGTTGCGCCGTGATGGGTCAGTTCACCCTCCAGCGTTCCGTCATGCTTGAGGTTGCCCCTGAAGGTGCTGAGATACTCGACGTCGAAACCACTGCGCCAGTCCAGGTCGAGTTCGAATGCATTGCCTTCTGCCCGAAGCGCGGCGGGTCCATTGAATATATAAGCGCGCAGCGTGCCGTCCTGTTCCTCGATGTTGATCTCCGCATATGAGGTCGCGGATTCCACGAACGAAAACCCGGTGGTGACGATGACCCAGTCACCCACCAGGTTTTCCTGCTGCGCGAACGAGACCGTGGCCTCGAGTGTAATCGCGAGCACCGCGATAAAGGATACGGCTAATCGCTTCATGATCACGTTCCCGTTGTAGCAGGGCCGGCCAGTTGAACGGCGGCCCTGCTGTTGTCGTTGCTGCCGTGGAGGAATTCGATTTCGATTCGGAATTCCACCGTATCCGATACATCAGTTATGAATCGGTCGAGTCCGAAGTCGGACCGGTTGAGCGAGCCCGTGGCTGAGAAGCCGATGACCGGAATGTCCAGCAACGGATGCACGATTGCGTTGTTTAGCGTCACACCGAGTTCGATTGGCCTGGTAATGCCACGAATCGTCCCCTGCCCGCGAACGACGCCGGTATTCTCGCTGAGCTCTTCATAACTATCCGAACGGAATGTGATGTGCGGAAACCGTTCCGCATTGAAGAACTTCCTCGATGCGAGTTCTCGATCGAAATAATCGATATTGCTGCGAATCGAATCTGCCGCAATGGCCACGTTAATTGAACTGTTCTCGATGTCGTCGGCATCGTATTCGAGTTCACCATCGATCGCGGTTGCACGCAGAAGCGGAAACGAAAGGTCCTGGTGAAGGTAGTAAAACGTGATGTAGGTATGCCCGGGATCGATAGCGTACGTGCCGCTTGGCACGATACCGCCGGTATCGACTGTTGAACGGTCACCGCAGGCCGCCAGGAAGAGGAGGACACAAATAGCAAGGTGGATTCGGATATTCATGTCAGCGAACCTTTCTAAATTCGACCTGGACATTGAGCAGCAATTCGTCTGCAACGAGATCCCCGTATTGCGACATGCCGAAGTCAGAACGGTTGAGCGACCCCGTTGCCGAAAAGCCGATCATTTCGCGGCGGTTACGTTGATTCATCTCCGCAGCATTGATCACGATATCGAGAGAAACGGGTTGTACCGTGCCCGCCACCGAGAGGTCGCCAGTCAGCTTGCCAGTGTTCCCTGAGTATTCTTCGTAACTCGTCGACGTGAACACAATCTCCCGATGGTTGTTGACATCGAAGAAATTTTCGCCACGAAGCAGGTCGTCGAGTGCCGGGCTGGCCGAGGCAATGCTGTCGGCTTCGATCGAGATCGTAACGCGACTGTCTGCTAGGTTGTTGCTATTGAGTGCGAGCATGGCATTGAAACGCTGGAACTGTAGCTCCGGATTGGAAAGTCCTAAGTGGGAGTACGAGAAACTGAGATAGCCGTGATTCTCGTCGAGTTCGTAGGCACCCGGCGATATGTTCACCGCCAGTGATTCGAATTCCCGCTCCGGTATCGGTGCGTTGTCGGCGCTTCCCCGCGCATACAGGTCCGCATTAGTATCCCTAATACCACGCTGTGGGCTGATGACGCGGCCATCTTCGGTCGTGACCACACTGATCGACATTCGCTTCGTATTGTTGCGACCGAGAATGCCCTCCACCGTGATCGTGTCGCCGACTTGCAAGGTGTCCCGCGTCCACCCGACACGACCGAGCATCATCAGGTTCATGGTTTGCAGGTCCCACAGCTCGGTTCCACCGTTGTCGGTCGCGACCGACAGGTAGTACCTGGCGTGCGGATTCTTATAGATGACTTCCGTAATCGTTCCCTCGATCATCCCTTCATTGCCGGGCTCATAGTCGGCAGCAAAGGCATGGTGGGCGGACGCTGCCCCCGCGTGCGCGAGCAACATAAGGACAATGAGATTTCGCATGATTGTGATTCCCCTTTTCCGGTAGTCCACCGGCATGCGGTGATGGGTTCCGCTGTTCAGTTCATTGTAGTTGACTGGAATCAGGTTCCCACCGGCACGCTGTCGAGGTCCGTTGCGCTCTGCGTGTCGGGCAATACGTCGGTGAGGTCTGCCAGGGGACCCCGGTTTGAGGTGTAAAGCTCACAGTTAACGTTGAGTAAAGTCGATATCTTGACGCCGGTCAGCGATATCGCTGATACCTCTCATCCAGGGGGACAAGGTAGCGCAAAGCGGTATGATTGAAGGATGACAGGCATATTGCCGGAGCGGAGGCACTTTAATGACGAAACTGATGCACTGGATTGGGGTGACCGCATTGCTCGCTGCGAACTCACCAATAGCTGCCCAGAATACGGACATGGCCGGCGTCGACCCGGCTGACGAAGTCATCTACCTGGATGTAACTGATGAATACCGCGATCCATGGTCTGCACTTAGAAATACTGAAGCGGATGCCGAACGCGAACCGGGACTGATCCAGATTGGGCGGCTTGGCCGCCCAGGCGTCAGGAGCCTGTTCGGTTTGCCGGTGGCCCTGACACCGGAAGATTTACGCGCGGCTAAAGTCGATGTCGCAATGTTTGGAGCACCGATCGACATGGGATACGGCTGGCGCGGTGCCGGGGAGGGCCCGGCGGCATTACGTGGCCAGTTGCGCGGCGGCAGTGCCAGCGTTTTGCCGCACATGCATGTCGGTGTGGCCTGGCGTCGCGAACTTCTCGCGGTTGACTATGGGAACGCACCGATCGACATCCTGAGCGTCGAGCGCAGCATGCCACCCGTGCGAAAGATGGTTCGAGAGATAGCCGAGACGGGGGCTATACCGGTCATTATTGGCGGTGATCATTCGCTCGAGTATCCGAATGTTGCCGGGGTCGCCGATGTGTACGGCAAAGGCAATGTTGGTGTCATTCATTTCGATGCGCACTTCGACGCCGGTGACGTGCGTGGTGGACACCTGATCTCTCATGCGCAACCCGTCCGTCGTTTGATCGATGATGGTCACGTACTCGGCAAGAATTTCATCCAGGTCGGTTTGCGTGGTTACTGGCCGGGTGAAGAGGGATTCAAGTGGATGCGGGAAAACAATATGCGTTACCACACGATGGCTGAGATCGAGCGAGATGGCTGGGATGTTGTGATGGACCGTATTCTGAATGAGGCGCTCGACGGACCCGAATATCTCTACATCTCTTTCGACATTGATGTGCTGGATCCCGCTTATACGCCAGGCACGGGAACGCCGGTTGCCGCGGGTCTGACGCCGAGGGAGGTGTTTCCGTTGCTCCGCACACTCTGCTCCGAGAACAGTCTAGTGGGATTCGATCTCGTGGAGCTCAACCCGCTGCTCGATCCGGGCTATACCACAGTGATGAATTCCGGATACATTGTGCAGGAGTGCATGACCGGTATCGCGATGCGGAAAGCGGGTATTGTCGAACGAGGTTATCTGAGCCCGCTGACCACCGAGGACAACGAGCCCGATCCTGAATGACCGACGGGCGCTTCATTCGAGTCATCCGGCGCAAGGAAGTTCTGGCCCTGTCGTTCGGCGCGATGGTCGGCTGGAGCTGGGTTGCGCTGACCGGCAACTGGATCGACGATGCGGGCAGTATTGGCGCAATCCTTGCGTTTCTGTTCGGCGGCATTGTCGTCGTGCTCGTGGGTTTCACTTACGCTGAGCTGGCATCGGCGATGCCGCAGGCCGGTGGTGAGCACGTCTATTCTCACCGCGCGTTGGGCGCAACTGCTTCATTCATATGTACCTGGGCTATCCTGCTGGGCTATGTCTCGGTGGTCGCCTTTGAAGCTGTGGCCTTGCCGACCGTGTTGGACTATCTCATACCCGGATTCAGTCGCGGTTACCTCTGGACAATCGCCGGCTGGGACGTGAACGCGACCTGGGTGCTTGTCGGTATCGTTGCGGCCGTGGTCGTTACCGCGATAAATATTCTCGGCATACGGACTGCAGCCAGGCTGCAGGTCCTTGCGACCGCGATGATTCTGCTAGTCGGATTGATGCTGTTCGGTGGCAGCCTCGTCAATGGCGAGACGAGCCACCTGGAACCTGTATTCAATGACGGTGCGGTTGGCCTGCTCGGTGTGCTGATCATGGTTCCATTCATGTTTGTCGGCTTTGACGTGATTCCCCAGTCGGCCGAGGAAATTGATATCCCCTTCTCCGAGATTGGCAAGCTTCTGATGCTGTCCATCGGGCTGGCCGTGGCATGGTACATGGCGATGATCTGGGCTGTTTCGACAGGTCTTGGCGCCGAGGCACGACAGGCATCGGCATTGCCGACGGCTGATGCGACGACGACGATCTTTGGTGGCAGCTGGGCCGGGAAATTGCTCGTGCTTGCCGGCATCGGGGGTATCCTCACCAGCTGGAACGCCTTCCTGATCGGCGGTAGCCGAGCTATCTACGCCCTGGCCCGCGCAGGTCAGCTGCCTGCCGCGCTCGGAAGGCTCCATACGCGATACAACACGCCGCACAATGCGTTGCTGCTGATCGGCGGGTTGTCGTTTCTTGCTCCACTGTTCGGTCGACCGGCGCTGGTGTGGCTTGTAGATGCCGGCGGACTCGGTATCGTCGTCGCCTATGCTTTTGTTACCTGGTCGTTTCTCTCGCTGAGACGGAACGAGCCGGATATGGAGCGACCCTACAAAGTGCCGAACGGTGAATGGGTCGGCCGTGCCGGGTTCGTGTTATCGATCGGCATCGGTTTTCTTTACCTGCCTTTTAGCCCGGCGGCACTGATCTGGCCCCAGGAATGGATGATCGTCCTCGGCTGGATCGTCCTCGGTATCGTATTATTGGCAATGGCCTCGCGAGGACGCCGGCGGTTCTGACCAGTGTTAATGTCGCGCCCAGCAGGTCAATGCACTGGAGATCATTCTGCACCGGCCACAAGGGTTTCCACCAGGCGCTGCAGGTGGATTCGTAGCCAACACTGGCCAATCTGTCGGCTGCGATGCAGAATGAACGTCAGGCGAGATAATAAAAATGGCCGGTATTCGCGTGAGCAATAGACTCCGCTACACAATTCCCAACACTTTCACGGCGACGAGCCTGCTCATTGGTGTCGGCTCGATCGTCACCGGCCAGGTTGGTCACCTGGAACTGGCGGGCTGGATGATCATCTGGTGCGGTCTGCTCGACGTCATGGATGGCCTGTCCGCCAGGCTTCTCAAGGCCACCTCCGATTTTGGCGCCGAATTCGATTCGATGGCAGACCTCGTCGCGTTTGGTGTGGCGCCCGGCATACTAATGATGCAGGTTGGTATGGAGTTTGGTGGTTTCGAGCTGTTTTCGGGTGCCTTCTGGGTATTGCTGGCATCGGTCGGTGTATTCGTGCTTTGCGGTGCCATGCGGCTGGCCCGGTTCAATCTCGCGACTGACGATACACCGACAGGGTGGTTCACGGGTATTCCGATAACGAGCGCCGGCGGTGCGCTGGTATCGACGATCTGTATCCTGCTGGTTCGCTATCCTGATATTGCGGAAGCGATGCCGCTGCATACTTATCTTCCGATCATCATGTTCGTCCTTGCGCTCGGGATGATCTCGCGCATCCGGTTTCCGAAAGCCAAGGTTCGGAAGAGCAAATGGATGAACGCATTTCAGGGTACCGTCATCGTTGCGACCTACTACTGCGGCATCACGCGAAATTTTCCCGAATTTTTGTTTTTTATGGCTATCTTCCTGCTCGTCGCTGGCATCATCGCGGGACGCATCAGCAAGTTCCAAGAACGGGCGGAAGCATCGTAGGAGTCGCCGAAAACAGGGTAATGAAATCCGATATTTCGGTGATGTTGGAACGGCGTAGCCGCTCGCTCGGGTCGGCTTACCGGCTGTTTTATGAACAACCTGTTCACATCGTTCGCGGCGAAGGTGTTTGGCTGTACGACGCAGATGGTAACCGCTACCTCGACATGTACAACAATGTGCCGCACGTGGGTCATTGTCACCCACATGTCGTTGACGCCATGGCACGGCAAATTGCCACGCTTAACACGCACACGCGCTACCTTCACGATAACGTACTCGACTACGCGGAAAGGTTGACGAGCAAGTTTCCTGGCGAACTCGATACGGCGATGTTCAGCTGCACCGGCAGTGAAGCGAATGAGTTGGCGCTCAGGGTCGCAAGAAGCTGCACGGGCGGGACTGGGATCATCGTCACCGACTTCGCCTACCACGGCAACACCAAAGCAATCTATGAGATTTCGACGGAAGATATTCCAGCGGACCAGATGCCAGATCATGTCGTGACGATCCCGAACCCCGACGTCTATCGCGGCGCATACCGAGGCGAGGATGCTGCTCTGCGCTATGCCGACTCGGTGCATGAAGCGCTGGCATTGCTTGACAGTCGTGGCATCAGGCCGGCGGCACTGGTAATCGACACGATCCTCTCTAGTGGTGGTGTCGTCGCGACGCCGCCCGGTTATCTTTCGCGGATGGCCGACATAGTGAGGTCGGCCGGCGCCCTGTTCATTGCCGACGAGGTACAACCCGGCTTTGGTCGGACGGGGACGAATTTCTGGGGCTACCAGGTTGACGACTTCGTGCCGGACATCGTCACGATGGGTAAACCCATGGGCAACGGCCACCCACTCGCCGCTACGGTGACGCGCCGCGAACTCATCGAGCGTTTTTCCGCGGATGCACATTACTTCAACACCTTCGGAGGAAATCCGGTGTCCTGTGCCGCCGGTCTCGCCGTGTTGGATGTCATCGAAAACGAAGGATTGCAGGCGAGTGCTCTGTCGGTGGGACGTTATCTGACGGAAGGGCTGTCCCGACTTGCGGAGATGCACGAGTGCACCGGCGACATCCGCGGTGATGGGCTTTTTATCGCCGTCGAGGTCGTTTCGGATTTCGAGAAGCGCACGCCTGATGCGACGCAGGCGAAAGCACTGGTCGAGGGCTTGCGCCAACGGGGGGTGCTGATCGGACGCATCGGTGTCGATGGCAATGTCCTAAAGTTGCGTCCGCCCATGGTGTACAACAACGAAAACGCCGATTTATTTCTGAATATCCTGGATGAAACGTTGAAAGCGTCTCGTCCATAAACTAAGGAGCCAACATGCTGAGGCGCACATTACTTATCCTCACGCTCTTCGGACTTGCCAGTTGCGGACAGGCACCGGCTGGCGGCGACAATATCTTTTCGCAACTGGGTGGTTATCAGCACCTGCCCGGGTTCTTCGACCTTTACTGGGACGATGATCAGGGTCGCCTGATTGTCGAAATCGACAAGCTCGAGGAGAAGTTTCTTTACCAGTCATCGATGGCGCGCGGCGTCGGGTCCAATGACATTGGCCTTGATCGCGGCCAGCTGGGCTCGACGAAAGTGGTCTGGTTCCAGCGTGCCGGTCCGAAGATTCTGATGATCGAGGAGAATCTCGATTACCGGGCAGATTCCGGCAATCTGGATGAGCGCGCTGCGGTAGCAGAATCGTTCGCGATTTCCGTGATCTGGGGCTTCGAGGTCCTGGGTGAACGACAAGGCTCGTGGTTAGTGGACGCGACCGAATTCCTGATACGTGATGCGCATTCGATATCGCAGCGGCTCGCGAACATCGAAGAGGGCACGTTTACGTTGGATGCCTCGCGTTCAGCGATTTACATGCCGATGACCAAGTCGTTTCCGGACAATTCGGAGATGGAAGCAATCGTCACATTCACTGGGCAGGCCACGGGCCGCTATCTGTCATCGGTCATTCCCGACCGGCAGACGGTGAGCGTACACCTGCACCATTCGTTCATCCGGCTTCCCGACGATGGCTACGAACCCGTTCCGCTCGATCCCCGCTCGGGTTTCTTCGGTCGCACATTCCAGGATTACGCCACACCGGTTGGCGAATCGTTGCGGGTGAGTTATGCGGCCCGGCATCGCCTGGAGAAAGTCAATCCGATGGCTGAAACGAGTGATGCTGTCGAACCGATCATCTACTACGTTGATCGTGGCGCGCCGGAGCCCATTAGAACCGCTCTGATTGAGGGCGCCGAATGGTGGAACCAGGCGTTCGAAGCGGCAGGTTACCGAAATGCGTTCCAGGTTGAATTGCTGCCCGAAAGCGCGGATCCGATGGATGTTCGCTACAACATCATCCAGTGGGTGCATCGCGCCACCCGGGGCTGGTCCTATGGCAGCAGTATCGCCGACCCGCGGACCGGGGAAATCATGAAAGGCAAGGTAACGCTCGGCAGCCTGCGTGTGCGGCAGGACTACCTGATTGCGGAGGGTCTGCTGGCACCCTACGACGATGAGGAGAAACCCGACGCCATGTTGGACATGGCGCTTGCGCGGATACGGCAGTTGTCGGCGCACGAGGTCGGTCACACGCTCGGCATCCAGCACAACATGGCGGCGAGCACACAAGGCAGGGCATCGGTCATGGATTATCCTCATCCGCTGATCCGTATCGATGACGACGGCAACATCGACCTGAGCGACGCCTATGACGATGGCATCGGTGAATGGGACGAGCGCGTCGTCCTCTGGGGCTATCAGGACTTTCTCGAGGGAGTGGATCGTCAGGCTGCCCGCGACCAGATCATGGCGGAGACCATCGATGCAGGCCTGGTCTATGTCAGCGACCCCGATTCGCGCCCGGTGTCCAGCTCAAACCCGCTTGGCAACCTCTGGGACAACGGCGCGGACTCGATCGAGGAACTCGAGAAACTCCTGCGAGTTCGCACCATCGCGATGCGGAACTTCTCGGCGGAGAATATCCGTCCGGGGCAACCGATGTCGAAGCTCGAAGAAGTGTTGGTGCCGATCTACCTGTTGCATCGGTTCCAGCTGATCGCGGTTGGAAAGAATGTCGGTGGACACCACTGGACTTATTCGTTGCGGGGTGATGGCCAGGACCTGGCCACACCGGTTGCGGCGGATCGTCAACGCCAGGCCATTGCTGCGTTGCTCAACACGCTGATGCCTGCTGTCCTTCGCCTACCGGACAACGTGCTCGAACTGATCCCGCCGCGACTGCCGGGCAACCCGAAATCCCGCGAGACGTTTCCAACAAGCACCGGCAAGGTCTTCGAACCGATTGGCGCCGCAGAGAGCGCTGCGGCACTGACGCTTGATGTGTTGCTCGAACCAACCCGCGCCGCACGTATGATTGCGTCCAGCGCACGCAACGCGACGATGCCGGGATTCGATGAGCTTTCCGACGATTTGCTGCGCACGACTTGGTTTGCGAACAGGCAGGACGGCATCGATGCCGAGATCCAGCGCGCAGTCAATAATCTGGCGCTCGAACGTCTGATGATGCTGGCTGTAAACGAAGGCGCCGATGGTCAGGCGAGAGCGATCGCGCTCGACGCCGTGAATCGTCTCGAGGCTTGGCTTGCGTCATGGACAGCCAGCGAAATCGATACAGCGTGGCGCGCACACTATGCTTTTGGGCGCTTCCGGATTGAACAGATGAGGAATGATCCGGCGTCAATTGAACAGATACAACCGGTCACGGTACCACCCGGCGAGCCCATCGGTTCAACGCTGGACTGGCACTAGGCAAGAGACAAATAACCATGTTCGGACTACCGATTGAAACAACGCTGCTGGTCTTCGGATTCCCTTTGTTCTGGATCATTTACACTGCCGTGTTCTTTTATCGCACGAGGCGCTGGCGCGACGACCGTGCGCAACAGGATGACGGGTCATGAGTGGCACCGTTGTTTTGTTCCTGGTGCTTTACTATGTGGTCGTGCTCGGCATTGGTTATTGGGCGATGCGCCGGGGCGGAGGTGACGACCTCGAGGGCTTCCTGCTGGGTGGACGGCAAGTGGGACCGATGGCCACGGCACTCACGTTGCAAAGTACGTCGATGAGCGGCTACATGTTTCTTGGCGCCGGTGGGCTTGGTTACTCGCAGGGCTACTGGGCGATGTGGTTCGCTGCGGGCGACTTGGGTAGTGGCGTTCTGAACCTGTCGGTGCTGGGCAGGCGAATGCGTAAACTATCGCAGACTTTTGGTGCGTTGACGTCGATCGAGTACCTCGAGAAACGATATCCTTCGTCAGCGATCCGCCTGTTCGCGGGCACCTTGACGGTGTTCCTGCTCGGCTTCTACGTCCTCGCCCAGATGATTGCGGGTGGAAAGGGCATGGCCCTCGTCACTGGTCTGCCTTATCCTGTCGCCTTGGCGATCGCGGTCAGCATCATACTGATTTATACCTTCATGGGTGGCTACCTTGCGGTGGCTTATACCGACTTTTTTCAAAGCATCGTCATGTTGGTCGGCGTTCTGTGGATCGCCATCGCTGTACTCATCGAACTCGGTGGATTGACAGCAGCGAATCATGCGATCGTGGAAATTGATCCGACACTATTGTCGATCTGGGGAAAGGGCCTAGGATTCGAAGGTCAATGGGGTGTTGCGCTGGGTGCAGTACTCATTTTTTCGATCGGCGTCCTCGGTTGGCCACACGTTGTGACACGACACATGGCAATGAGTCGCCCTGCAACAGCACGCAAGGCCGGTATGTGGGCGATGGCCTGGAACCTGTTGTTTGTGCCGACGCCCTACCTGGTAGGTATTCTTGCTGTACTGATTTTGCCTGAACTCAGTGATCCGGAGATGGCAATATTCGAGGTTGCCAACCTGCTTTTGCCCGCAGCGGTGACTGGCCTCGTGATGGCGGCGATAATGGCGGCCATCATGTCGACAGCCGATTCGTTGCTGTTACAGACTGGTTCGATCGCATCGAGAGATCTCTACGAACGGTTTATCAATCCGAAAGCGTCCGAGCGCCAGATGGTCATGGTCTCGCGCGGTCTCGTTCTGGCGATTGCAATGATCGGGTATGTTGTCGCCCTTTATGAACCGCCGACGGTCTTTGCGATCGTGATATTTGCAACGTCGGTACTCGGTAGCGCCTTCCTTCCGGCCTATTTCTGTGCCGTATGGTGGAAGAAGGCAAATACGGCCGGCGCGCTGTCCTCGATGATTGTTGGTGCATCGGTCGCGGTTGGCTGGGAAGTTACCGGCGTGGTTGAAGCCACGCAGGTCGCGCCAATGACCGCAGGTGTTGTGTGCTCGATTGTCACCATGATTGTCGTAAGCCTGTTGACGCAAAATATCTCACCCGTACCGCATTCGATAATCGATGCGATGAACGACGCGCAGGCAGTCAACAGGATTCCGGAGGCTTTGCAGCGCGCAAGTGACATGTCGCTGAGTCCGGAGTCCGGAGCCATCAATCGCAGACTCGATAACGAGGATCATGATGGCTGAGCGGCGGCAAGTCACCGTTATTCGAGGCACAATCAGCGAAACGGACGCGGTCTGCGTCGTCGCATCGCTGAGCGGTGATGTTGGCGCAACCGTCGAAATGGAGATGATTTATCCTTATTACCGTTTCGATGCGAATTGCGCGGTACCAACGATGGCCGGCTGCAAGGACCTGTCGATGTTCTGTCTGGTTGATGCGGTCAACGGTTTGGGAGCCACGGCCGACAGTTTCGAGCTCGAGAAAGAATCTGTGACTTCCGAGCAGTTGCTGGGCGATGAGGTTGACCCTGATGATGCGGCGGCGATTGCCGTGCGGACCGTTTCGCACCGCCTGGGCAGGAAACTCCGTACGATTCGGTCGTTCAATGTCGAGGTACAGCCACGAGGCTTGGTCTACAAACGATTCTGGATTGTCAAAACGATTGACGTCCGCGTCATGGTAGACAGTACAAACGGCGGTTTGCACCCACTGACACTGAGGGCAGCATGATGAGCAAGGGTTTAACGATACTGGTTGTTACACTGGCGCTTTCCGCGTGTGATGGCTTGCCAAGCAGTGCGGATGGTATCGAGGTTGATACGATCTTTCACAACGGCAAGATTGCGACGATCGACGCCGGCCTGTCAATTCAATCTGCGATTGCAATCAAGGACGACAAAATCGTCGCTGTGGGCGGCGAGCAACTCCTTACGGAGTTCGTCGCGCCAATCACGATCAACCTCGACGGCAGGTTCGTTATGCCTGGTTTTATCGACTCTCACACGCATCTGCGCGGCCAGCCGCAACGGTATATTGACCTGACAGAAACCACATCGATCGAGGAGATCAAGGGCTTGGTCCGGAACAAAGTCGACGAAATCGGCACCGGCGAGTGGGTAACAGGTTATGGGTGGTCGGAGGATTTTATGGCCGAGCAGCGGCGGCCGCTTCGAGGTGATCTTGACGAGGCTGCGCCCCAAAATCCCGTCATCCTGACTCGCGCAGGCGGTCACAGCGCCGTCGTGAACAGTGTTGCATTGAGACGCGCGGAAGTCGACGAAAACACCGAGCAACCCGAAGGCGGCGTTATTGAAGTCGGCGATGACGGAAGACTGAATGGTGTCATCCGCGAGCGCCAGGAAATTGTCGGGCATCTCGTGCCGGAATCGACCCATGAGGAAGTTCGCGGCAGCCTGGTTGACGTATTGAAGGATCAGTTATCGCATGGCATCACGAGTTTCACGCATGCGACCGGCTCCATCGAGGCTTGGCCGGAGTGGCAGACCATCTATCGTGCGAATCGCGATGAATTGCCGCGTGGGTCGATCCAGATGTTCTGGGAAGGTCCGGAGGCGATGACGGCCTTTGGACTGAAGTCCGGTGATGGCGATGAATACCTGCGTGTGGGCCCGATCAAAATCTTTGTGGACGGGGGATTCACAGGACCGGCTGCCTACACAAAGGAACCATACAAAGGTGAGACTGAATATCGTGGCAAGCTCAGTATCGACCCGGAGGAGTTGACCACCACGATTCGGGAATTGAATGCTGCCGGATGGCAGGCGGGGATTCATGCTATTGGCGATGCGGCGATCGAACTGGTCGTCGATGAACTTACCATGGCGCTGGATGTGTTGCCTCGCGTCGATCATCGGCACTACCTGAATCACTTTACTGTGATGCCTTCGAATGAAACGATGCAGAAGATGGCGGAGTACGGCATCGGCATTACCCAGCAACCCAACTTTACGTATACCCTTGAGGGTCGCTACGTCGACTATCTCGATGGCGATCGGGTCGAGCACAACAATCCGCTTCGCACCCCGATGCATCTTGGAATCCACCTCGCGATATCCAGCGATATTCTGCCAATCGGTCCGATGGTCGGCCTCTACGCTGCGGTCACACGCAAAGGCATGTCCGGGCGTATATTCGCGGAAGACGAAGCGATATCGATGATGGAAGCACTACAGGCGTACACACTTTTCGGTGCATACCTGTCCTTTGAAGAGGGCACAAAGGGCAGCATCGAGCTGAAGTAGCGCCAGTGGGGGAGGCTGTGTATACGAGCC
>CAZWEW010000002.1:0-3055 GCA_964633055.1 uncultured Woeseia sp.
CGGAACGGGTAGAAATCCTGCGCGGGCCCCAGGGTACGCTTTTCGGCAAAAACAGCACCGGCGGTGCAATTCGCTACATCACAAAGAAACCCAACCTCGATGGCAACAACGGCTACATCGATATTACAGTCGGCGATTACGAGCGGCTGGACGTTAAAGGCGCTTTTAACGCAGTGCTGAGCGAATCGACCGCGGTTCGTGTATCCGCGGGTAGCTTCGAACGTGACGGCTATGTCCGGCGGCTCGCCGATGGCATCAATCTAGGCAACCAGGACGCGCGTGCTGCGCAGTTCCAGCTTCGCCACAGTCCATCCGACAGCCTGACGGTCGATGTCCGGGCCGACTATTCGCAGTCAACAGACAATAACGGCGCAGTTAAGCTGATTGACTATTTTAATTTCAACACGGATCAGGACATTCCAAACCCTGGCGGCCCGGTGCGAAATGGCAGCCACCCAAGCGCCAGTGCACTCGCTGCCTGGAATTACCAGTGGGGCGGAACGGCAATGGAATATGCCCCGGACATACCGAAGAGCCTGTATGAAGTTGCCGGCACCGGACTCATCCCGTGGACTAACAACGAAAGCACCGGCTTGGCACTCGACATCGCCTGGGATTTTAGCGAGAACACGTCATTGCGATCGATCACCGGCTATCGCGAGATGAGTTCGACGGCATTCCGTGATCCGGACGACGTTGCCCACGCGAAGACCTTCTTCGATGATTATTATGAGACCTTTCTGGACTTTTGGTCCCAGGAATTCCAGCTAAACGGCACCAGTTTTGATGATCGCCTGAACTGGGTTGCCGGTGTTTTCTACTCGTCAGAAGAAAATGGCGTCAATGAACTGGAGGATCGCGATGGTAGAAGTACCGCCCGTTACGGCGCCCTCATGGTCAACGATAATTCACTGCAGGAGACAAAGAGCCTTGGAATCTTCGCGCAGGGAACGTTCAATATCACTGATGTCTTTGCAGTGACAGCTGGGGTTCGCTATACCGAAGATGACAAGAACTTCACGGTTCGACAGACGGCTTTCTGGGACTCTCATCTTGACCAGATGGCGGACGACCTGGGACTCGCGGATATCGTCCCGCCAAACTACAATGGTTGCGATCCATCTGTCTCAGCGTCCTGCGTTGTGAATCCGGGTGTTTCGGGTGGAAATACATTTGATGCTGTGACACCACGCCTGGCGCTCGAATGGCACGCCAATGACGACGTGATGCTCTACGGAGCCTATTCGGCCGGATTCAAAGCCGGCGGCACAAACGACGCGCTCAAAGATATCAACATACCGTTCGACGAAGAGATTCTCGACAGTTATGAAGTCGGCATCCGTTCGACTTTTGCAGATGGTCGTATTCGCGCCAATTTGACAGCGTTCACGATGGACTACCAGAACAAGCAGATTACGGTGACATCATCTCCTATCTGTGCAAGCCGCTGCACGTCAAATGTCGGCGACGGCAAGATCGACGGCTGGGAGTTCGATGGAATGGCGGCGATCACCGACAACCTGATCTGGAATATTGCGGTCGGTGCTCTCGATGCTAGATGGGACGACATTACGAATCCTTCGGCAGGCGTGACTCCATCGTCGCCGTTCAGTGCGGCGCCGGACCTCACGTGGAACACGGGACTGCGCTGGATTAATGATCTCAATAACGGTGCTCAACTGGTAACCAGTCTGGACTATGCGTATACGGACGAACATGCGACGTCCCCTCAGGACAGCACAACCCTTTACATGCCTGAATACGACCTTGTGAACTTCCGCGTCAAATGGGTTTCTCCGGAAGGGGACTACGAGGTTTCCGTATTTTGCGCCAACTGCACGGACGAGGAATACGTGCGAGCAGGCAACGGCTGGGCAGGTGGCACCTGGAACACGTTCTTTCCATACAAGGAGAACGACACGCCGCCATTCACGGCCAATTCGTACAATCCTCTGAGGAATGCAGCACCTGGCATTACGATCGTACATGTTGGCGCGCCCCGTATGATCGGTGCTCAGTTCCGCTACAATTTCGGGGATATTTAACAGGCCATGCAGTATTACCCCCAATACTGCAAAAGCACTGATTAACACCGGAGGGCAAACCCTCCGGTGCGCATTTTTTGCCGTTGCCTCCCGTCACCGGCTGAATGGTCATTCAGCCAGGCTGATGGCGAGATGCCAGCCAACCAGCGTTTCGAATGACGATTCGCCGCGGTCGGCAGTACGTCGCCTCTGTTAGGCTGGGCGCAAGAGAGGGCAGTTTATGATCAGGTCTATTAGCACCATGCTGGCGATTGCTGTTGCATTACTGGCACAGGCGCTGGCACCTGTAACTTACGCTCACCACTCTCACTCCAGCCTCGACCGCAACAACGTCCAGATGCATCGCGGCATCGTTACAAAGTACAGCTGGCGCATGCCGCATGTCTTCATTCAGGTCAAAGCACCAAACAAGTCGGGAGAACTCGTCGTATGGTCTATTGAGCTGCTGCATCCCCCTGGCATGTCGGACCGGGGTTGGGACCGGGACACGTTCAAGCCCGGCGATGCAATTACCTGGGAAGGGCCAGTCGACAAGGATCCTGATCGCCACTACTCGGGGTTGCACTGGGCGGAGCAATCAGACGGATCACGCTACCTGAACGATACCTCCAGGGCACCTGCCATCACCGTGGAACCATCGACGGATATGACGGGCACCTGGACGCGCGATACCGAACGTGTCGGCTTCACTTACTATCCACCTGAGGGTTGGGGCTACACCGAAAAAGGCAGCGAACTGGTCGCGGGCTTCCATGAATCTCAGAATCCGCAGCTCGACTGCGACGATCCGGGCCCGCCGAAATCAACGACTTTACCCTACCCGATCATCATTACGCGGCCGGATGAAAGTACGTTTGTCTTCGACTATGACATGCGCAATCAGCGACGGGTCATTAAACTCGGCCAGGAAATTGTCCCGGGTGGACCGTCGAAAGTGGGCCAGTCGATCGGTCGTATGGAGGGTGATGTCCTGATGGTGGAAACGATGAACTTTTCACCGGACCGTTGGG
>CAZWEW010000002.1:3065-41157 GCA_964633055.1 uncultured Woeseia sp.
GCAGTTTCACCGGCGTTGACTCCAGCGAGCAGAAACACTTGGTAGAACGGTATTCGCTAATAGACGCTGGCATGACGCTTCGCGTCCAGATGACGCTGACGGACCCAGTCTTTCTAGCAAAACCTGTCGAAATCGACTGGTACCTGAAAAAGCTGACTGACAGGAAACCGTTACCGGCAAATTGCACAGTCGAGAGCGCACGCTTGTATATCGAAGCAGGCTATCAATAATCTATTTGGGGCTTAAGTCATGAAACACATTACAAGAATTCTTGTCGGTAGTTTGCTGGTCTTTGCTGGCAACCAAGCGTTCACACATCATTCGGCAGTCGTATTTGACGAGAGTCGAACCATCCAGAAGACCGGCGTGGTGACCCGCTTCATCATGCGCAATCCGCACATGATCATTACGATGGATGTCACAGATGAAAGCGACCAGGTTGCGACCTGGAACATCGAAGGCCAGAGCATTGCCGGTATGACATCGATGGGTTTCAACCGCGAGTCAGTCTCTGTCGGTGACACCGTCACGATTAAGATGTATCCGCTAAAGACAGGAGAGCCGGGGGGTCTGATCGAGGGAATGATCGGTGCGGACGGCAAATCCTACAACATGGAAGCTCCACAATCGGCGCGTCGCCAAGTATACCCTGCCCTGATGGAATGGGTGCCGCCCCCGGAGGGAGAAACACTGGCAGACAGGGAAAGAAAAACCCGGCCGCCGCAGCTGCCCATCGTATCGGTGGGGCAGGGGCCAGGCTCCAATTCATCGGCCGGTGATCAACCCGGTGCGCTCGACCCGGATAATCTCGCCGAGGAACGGCCGCCTGCGCCCTTCGATCTCACCGGCGTCTGGCGCTACCGCGGCGAGGATGAGTGGCGTGCAAATTACGGCTCATTCGAGTTCAAGCCAAAACCAAAACTCACACCGAAGGCGCAGAAGTTCTTTGATGAATACATCGAGGCCAGTGAAGAAGGCGTGCGCTATGGTGATCCCACGGCTCTCTGCTATCCGCCGGGCATGCCCCGCTACATGACGCGTTATGGTTCATTGATGATGCTGCAGTACCCCACAGCAATCTTCATGGTGTCACGCCTGAACAACGACTACCGTGTCATTTATCTGGACGGACGCGAGCGCGTATCGGAAAGTAAGCTTGATCGAAACTGGCATGGCGAATCGCTGGGGCATTGGGAGGGCGACACACTAATCATCGAGACCACTGGTTTCACGGACTCGAACCACCTAATCCAGGCGGGCATAATCACCGGCGATCAGCTGACGATTATAGAGCGCTACCGCGTAATCAATGACGGCAATACCCTGATGATAGACTTCACATTCATCGATCCTGAACACTGGGAGGGAAAGTGGGAACACACCAAGTTCCGCGATCGCGTACTGCGTTCCGACGTCAAGGAAGCCAACTGCATTTACACGGATAACCAGGTATTGCCCGGGATGAACTAACGACCGCCGCCCGACACTAAATCTGGAGCGCCCGAAACAGCGCCCGGCGGACAATACACCACGGGCGCCAACAGGCATTAAACGAACTTTGTATCCGCGATAATCTGCCATTCAAGATATGACTGGCAGCGACCGACGCTGCCCTACACGGATCAGCGTCATTGTCCCGGCTGTGGTGGTTTGATCATGCGAACCGTTAAGTTCAGGTATCAACCTGAGCCAGGACAAGGCATCTTGAGTGCACGTTCTGACAGAAACGACAATAAATGGAAATCACAAGCAAACTGATACTGTCGATCATTCTTTCCTTTTCGCTTGCGCCGCATGCAATTGCGATCGACACCACCCATGACGTTGTAATTGTGGGCGCGGGCAGTGCCGGCCTGTATGCGGCAAAAACACTGATCGACGATGGCTACGACGTGCTACTCATTGAAGCGACAGACCGAATGGGCGGACGCGTGTATAGCGACACACTGGGGAGTACGAGAATTGAACTCGGTGCGGAAGAGCATTATGCAACGACCGAAAATCCCATATGGCCAGCAATCAAAAATGAATACGGAGACGCTATCTATGTTTCAGCCTACCAGGGCATCAGTGCGTACTCGATGGACAACGGCATGTCGACCTGTTGGTACTCAAGTTCCGCGAATCGCAACTGCGCCAACGACAATGACGTCACTTTATTAGATGATTTTTATGACTGGTACTGGAGATTGGAGCAGCATCAGGATCCAACCACAACAATTGCCGATGAGGTAGCAAGCCAATATGGAGTCCAGTCTGGTCACAGGGCCTATCATATTTATGATTCGAGCTTTGCGGGCGGCATTTGGGCCACTTCCCTGGATAAACTCGGTGCGAGAAGCGTTGCTCTTCAGGATGACCAGTGGGATTTGTCGGGTGGCATTCGCGTACTCGGCGATGTAAGCCTGGGTTATTCGGATGCACTCGAAACGATCTGGTGGAATGATATCGCAGCCAACAGTGACCTGCTATTGAGTAGCCCAGTCAACAAAATAGATACAAGTGGTAGCAATGTCATCGTTACCGATATTCATGGCGATCAGCATGCGGCAAGACAAGTTATCGTTACCGTCTCCGTCGGCGTGTTGCAGGCAGAGATCATCGATTTTATTCCCGATCTGCCCGCTTCGACCGTCGATGCGTATAACGGAATTGGCATTGATATGGGCATGAAGGTGCCGATGCGTTTTTCATCGGCCTGGTGGGAAACCGAAGGAACATCGCTAAGCTGGCTCGTGACGGAAGGCCTGGCTGCCGCTTGCTGGGTGCCATCCGATTACAAGCTTGGAAGCCCTGACAACATCCTGTTGTGCTACCCGATGGGAGAAAATGCTGCGGCATTGAATAACATTGCCGCCGATGCAGGCGGGGGCACGGACGGAGATGCCGCAATAATTAATGCGATTCTCGCAGATCTCGATGCGACATTTCCCGAAGTCCCTGGTGCCGCAACAGCAAACTATGTCGATGGGATTGTCCAGAACTGGGGTGCACACCCTTATACATTAGGTGCCTATTCGTATCCGAAAGTGGGGACGTACGCAGCTGGCGATGATAGTGCGCGGCTCGACCTTCAAGTTCCGGTAGCCAACAACAGAATTTTCTTCGCAGGCGAAGCATCGCACCACGCTCATCCTTCGACCGTAGTCGGTGCATTGCACGAGGGTGAGCGGGCAGCCATGGAAGTTGCAGGCGTAAATGGCAACCCGAACAACCCGCCGTCATTACCTGGCAGCGGTAGCGAAGGAAATGGCGGAACAAGCGGTGGCGGGAATGGCACCACAAACACTCCGGTAAGCAGAGACGGTGGTGGTGGTTCCATTTGCTACCTTGAGATGCTGGGACTGCTAATCATGAGTTTCGTCCGCTGGTGGCGAGAAACCATCAGGATTCGGCACGCTGAATGTCGATCATTAATTCCAATCCGCCGCTCCTGTGGTGCTGGAGACAGCCGAAACAGATGATCGCACCGGATATGGGGAACGGCTTGTCAAGACGACGGATACTCAAAGCCATCGCGGCAGGTGCCGGGCACGCGCTGGTGCCAGCCTCGATGCTCTCGCCTGCCATTGCTGCAGGTGCATCAGGATACGAAGACGGTCTCCCGCGTTCCTCACCGGGTGACGCCAACGTCAATCCCCGCATCGTCCTTGATTTTATCGACACCGCGTTCGCCAACAACCTCAACCTGCACAGCTTCATGCTGTACCGGCACGGCAACGTCGTGGCGGAAGGATGGAACTGGCCGTACGCCAGCCATCGGCCCCACATCATGCATTCGCTGACGAAGAGCGTAACGGCATGCGGCGTGGGACTCGCAATCGACGATGGTCATTTTTCACTGGAGGATCGAATCGTCTCGTTTTTCGATGACGATTTGCCGACGTACTTGAACGACAACCTTGGCAGAATGACTATCAGGGACCTGTTAACGATGCAATCCGGCCACGCGATCAGCGTTTCCGGGTCCGAATTCCGCCCGATCCGGACCAGCTGGGTAACGGAGTTCTTCAAAATACCCGTGGCCCACAAACCGGGCACATTTTTCATGTACAGCAGCGCCGTGAGCTTCATGCTGTCCGCCATCGTGACACGAACCACGGGCGAATCCGTTCGTGACTATCTCGAACCGCGCATGTTCCAGCCTCTCGGTATTTCCGGTCTAACCTGGAACGCCAGCCCGAATGGGATAAGTTCGGGCGGCAACGGCCTGACGTGGAGAACGGCAGATTCGCTGAAACTAGGCATTCTGCACCTCAATAAGGGCCGGTGGGACAGTCAGCAGCTATTGTCCCGTGAGTGGGCAGACCAGGCCACGAGTTTGCAGGTCCCAGGGAGCAACTATGGTTACCAGTGGTGGATCGACGAGGACTCGCAGGCCTTCTATGCCGAAGGCGCATTCGGTCAGTTCTCCATCGTATTTCCCAATCACGACGCGGTGCTCGCAATCACCGCTGGCATTCCCCGGAGCGCACCGTTCGAGCAACTAATCTTTGAACACTTCCCTGCAGCATTTGGAAACGAGAATTACACGCCGTCAGCGACCGTAACCCGCGCACTCGAAAACAGGATCGAGAACTGGCGGCTCCTGCCGGAAGCTAGACATACAACTTCTCCATTACTGCCAAATATTTCGGGCAGGACCTATGCAATAGAGCCCAATGAAGACAATGTGACTGCCGTTACATTGGAGTTTTCGAATGATGCAGTGGATTTCCGGATGTCAGATCACCGCGGAGACCACCTCGTGCGTACAGGACTCAGCGACTGGATCGAGAGCGAAACCGGTATCACTGGCAATAAGCTGCACCATCAGTATCAGGACGATGCAATGAAGGTTGTGGCCCATGGGCTCTGGTGGGACGAGCACACATTCGAAATGACCTGGCAGTTTGTCGAAACCGCCTGGGTTGATCGCGTCGTCTGCCGGTTCGACGAGGACCGCATCAGCATCGATCGGCGTACCAACGCCAACTATGCACCACTCGTCGCCGCAACGCTGCGCGGTGAGGCACTGTAGGCCTCTCGACCAACGGGATCACGAATCACTAGCAGCGTGAGAGCACGAATTACATCCATAGTTAGGGATGAGCGCAGCAGGATAGTGCAACCGCTACGCCCGCACACTACATCAACTCATGTACCGCCCGGTGAGCCTGCTCGATCGCCGTCTCGGTCATTGCATCCGTCGCGGCGTCGTGCGCCGCGAAGGCGATATTGCCGACACGCTGCCGCGCGTCAATCCAGGGCTTGCCCTCGTGGCGCCAGTATTCATCCCACCAGGCAACGTCGTTGGTCTCGGGATCGTATGAATAGGAGTAACCATGCGGGTGGCGATTCACGGTAATCGCGGCAATGTCCCGAGCCGGGTCAAAGCCACCGGGGCCGAGCATGCGAGCGAGTTGGTCACGAAGGTTACGCTCGTACATCTCGAATGAGGTTTCGAGCATCTGCCGCCGCCCGGCCCTGAACTGATCGGCTGCCGGCAATCCTGGCGCGAGCGGATTGTGCCAGAAGTGCAGCACAACGGGCTCATCGGGTGATGTTGAAAACTTGTATTCCCCCATGCTGACCGGATGCGTGAATCGCACGACCTGATAGAAACTGCCGGGACACCAGGCAGACCTGATGCCGAGATTCGCCATACTGTGCCAGTTTCGAATCAGTGCCTTAGCGCTCAAAAGTGGTGAGCGAGCAGCCTTGGCTGCCTCAGCCAGTTGCGTCTTCGGTACGTCCGGACAAACGTAGGGCAACATCGAATGATAGCCGGCCCAGATCACCTTGCTGGCCGTCACTATATGGCCCTTATTACCGTCGATGTAAGTCACGTCGACATCGCCATCGAGATTGCCGGCCTGGTGTTGCAATCGTACCGCCGTACTGCTCAGCCGGATGCGAGCGAGGTTCTCGGGCTGGTCTAGTTGCGAATAGTCGAACTTCGCCGTCACGATATCATCCATCGTATTGCCCGGCGCAACCGTCGGCACGAGTTTGCGGACCAGCAGGCGCGCAACCGAAGCATTGCCATCGGGGAAATAAAAGGCGCTTTCGTCGTATGGAGTAGTGTCGTAGCCGATGTCCATGCCGGCAAAACCCGGATTGCCATTCCGCCAGGCCAACCACGCCGGATAGGCATCAGCACCGATCGCCCAGGCCGCCTCCGGCATTTTCTGGACGAACTTGAGTACCTCGTCACCCATCCCGGCATACTTCTCGAGGTATTCGCTCCAGCTGTGCGTCTCGAGAACTTCGCGACGCTCGTCCGTCGTCATACCGTCGAGGTAATCCGTTTCGTCGGTGAACAGTTGTATAAGCTGCTCTTTGGCTTCCTCCGACAATGGTGCGCCATCGAGTGAATCTGCGAAACCATACTGACCTTTCGCGAGGTAATCCGCACCGAAGGTCTCCTTATCGAACCAAGTGACGTTGCCCGGGCCATACGGGTCGAAGAAGTCGTCGTGCCAGACTTCGCTGTGGCGGCCGGTATCAATTCCCAATTCCTTGACAACCTGCTTCGCCACTTCCGGATAGGTGTCCGTCGATTCCATGAACGTTGTGCCTCCGTAGCTCAGGAAAAGACGGCCGTCGAGCTCAAACTCATTGCGCTTGGCATGCCCACCGAAGTCGTCGTGGTTATCCAGGATCAGAATGCGCGCGTTTGGGTTGACATCTCGATGGTGAATGTAGGCCGCTGCTAGGCCGCTGATGCCGGCGCCGACGACAACGAGGTCATAATGCTCGTCGAGCTTCTCGGCCGCCCATTGCGCACCGTCGACGGTCGCGTGAGCCACTTCGAACGACCCCGGGTGCGAACCGCGCAATCCTGTCTCCCCCGGCGGATAATGCATTATCGGTCCCTCGGGCTCACGGGGCCTCGTGCACGCAGGCAGGATCGATGTGCCGATCACCATACTGACACCGCCCACAAAATCGCGCCGGGTGATTTCCCGGCCCATGCCGAGACGTTTGTCACATGAATCCATCAACAACTCCTGATTACTATTCCAGTGGGATCACGTTGTTATGCAGTCCCACCACCTTCCATGCGTCATCCATCTTCTGCCACACTTCGGTCTCGAAGGCCTGCTCCTCGGTGACCTCACCGTCCGGACCGCGAAACCGGTAATCGATGAAGAACGAGGCGATGGCGGCTTTGTTCCCAGACAACATTCTGATTACGAGGTCGGATACTCCATTTTTCTCGACGGCACCGCCAGCTTTGACCGTCACTATCCAGTCGTCGCGGTACCCGGCCGTTGTTTGACGAGCGCCCGACCAGTACATGTCTGCATCTTCGGCAAAGTAGCTGAAATAAAGCGCTACATCGTTGTCGGCGTACGCTTTATTAAACGCGATAACCGTCTCACGCAGTTCGGCCTCTGCTGCGCTGTTTTGATCAGCCACTGCCGACGAAGAAACAAGGGCAGCGGTGATTAGGATCAGTATCTTGTACATCGTCTCGCTCGCTCCTTATTCATTGTGTGCCTATTTTCTCGATACATAGCATCTATCCATGCCCGAACGCGGCTGGTATTAGTCGGGATTGCCGTGCATCAGCACGCCATCCATCACGACGGCGTCAGGCCGGACCCTGTGAATGGCGTACCGATCGACCTCGAACAGGTTTTCCCCGAGGATCGTCAGGTCCGCCGCCTTCCCTGTCTCGATAGAGCCGATCCGATCCTCCATCCTAAGCTGGTAAGCGCCGTTCAGGGTATATCCTCGGATGAGCTGGTCGATGGGCATCATCTCGGATGCGGGCTCGAGAATCGCATCCGGGTCCTGATCCGATCTCAGCCACTCGCGCGGATACTGGCGAGTGTGCGTGACCTGCATGCCAAGGAATGGTGAAAGGCCATCCAGACTCGACGTGTCGCTGGAGAACGTCAGTTTCCCGCCAGCGTCGGCAATCGCTTTCGCGGGAAATTGTACATAGTGCCGGGCGTCAGCGAGGCCTCTGCCGATCGGATCAGGATCCTCTACACCCGACCACCATGGTGTGAAGTTGGCGCTAACCTCGAGTTCCTCAAATCGGGGCATGTCCCCCGGCTCCACGGTTTGCAGATGCGCCAGTGACACCCGCGGATAAAAATCTTCGCCTACTTCCACCCTGGCCTGTTCAACCGCATCCAGCGTGCGCTTTGTTGCGAGATCGCCGATAGCGTGTACGTGCAGGTCGAACTTTTCTACGTGGAGATTCAGAAGAAAATTTTTCAGCTCTTCAACCGACAGGACCGTATCGCTGTGGTATTCGGGGTCATCCGCGAAGGGTTCGAGCACAGCGCTGGCACGGTCCTCGTGGATCCCGTCCATGAACAGTTTGATAGTGTTGAATTTGACCCGCTCGCCCCCGTAGGTCTCTCGGTAGCGTCTCATCTCGGGGATCGCCTGACTAACGTGTGCGGGGATCGATATCCGGTAGGTCCCCTCATATCGCAACGGCAGCTCACCAGCCTTATCCAACCTTGACAGGAATGCATAGACGCGGTCCTCGAATCCCTTGTTGCCGGCATCGTAGAGTGCCGTCACGCCATACGCGCTCAGGGTCTGCAACATTTCACGCATGCTCGCCTCGTGAATATCAGTGTCCACCTCGAACACGTCTGCCTCGCGCACCCAAGCCGCACCTTCCTTCACCCAACCGGTCAGACGGCCTCCCTCATCGCGTTTGTAAGCCGCGACAGGAAACTTCGGATCCTGGCTGTCCTCGTCGAGACCCAATTCTGCGAGTGCCCGGCTATTGAGCCAGAAGCTGTGTCCTGCACTGCTCGAGAACCATACCGGTCTCTCCGGGAATATCGGGTCGAGCTCGCTTCTGTCCGGGCCCAGTTTGCCATCGACGAATTCCTGCACCGGCCAACAGCAACCGCGCAGCCAACCGTCACCGGGGTTTTCCATTGCGTACGTCTCGAGTTCCTTCATGAACTCCGCACGGGTACCTGCCTCAAAGCGTGCGTCGAAACGGATTAGGCCGAAATGACCCGGGTGGGCGTGTCCATCGACCATGCCGGGTATTACCATGCGACCGCGAAGGTCGGTAGCCTCGGCACCGTCTCCGACAATCGACTGCGCGCCCGCATCGTCCCCCACGTAGAGGAATTCTCCATCACGGATCACGACCGCTTCGGCCCAGGGCTGATCTTCATCGACGGTGTAGATACGGCCGTTAGTTAGTACCCAGTCTCCGGATTGACTGTCCGACTCCTGGCCGCAAGATACGACCAGCGCGACGACAGCCAGCCCGATGAATCTATTTAGTGGCACCGTTTTTCCCCAGTCCTTGCTGTTCCATTTATTTACACCTCGTCTAACGATAGCAGGAGGGTGGGGATAGAACTGAATTTCTCTGGGATTTGAAAAATCGATGTCACCATCAGACAGATGAGCAGCGAGCAGGTCCGACAGCTACATAATCGACGTTGTAATCCAGACATCCTTCCGGGCGGTGCTTTCCTCGTAGTCTGCATCGACATCTGCGTCGATCTTGTCCTGCGCCCCCAGCGCCACTTTCAACCCCTGTAATGACCAGATGTTGTGGGGGTGATCGGCGAGTTCGGTGCGGTACTCCTGCTCAGCTTCCGCGTAGCGACCAGCTTCGAGCAGCGCTGCGCCCAGCCAGTGACGTGCGGCATAGGGAATCGGTTCCGGCTCGTCGTAGGGTTGCGCATCATCGAACGCCACCGCGCGCTGAAAGGTGTCAATGGCAGCGTCCAGGTGACCGTCCAGACGCTTCATCTCGCCCTCGAGAATCGCTGCTGACAAACCCATCAATTCCCTGGCATCGTGGAAGCGGAACCGGGCCGTCGAGTTTTCTGCAAGATCCTGCACTGACGCGAGATACGTTTGCGCTGCATCCATTTCGCCATTGCGTGCCGCGGCATAACCCTGCGCGAAATCCCAGAAGCCACCCGGAATGTCATCATCCGGCCGGTCTGTGACGGCCGGGATCTCATCGTAGCGACCGAAACGCAAAAGCGTCAGGACATGGTACATGCTGTTGCCCGTTTCCTTGGCGTAATCCTTTCCAGCTTGTGTGGCAACGGCCCCCTGCCCATCCATCGACGCAGCGAACAAAAGCATGTGCAGGTTGTGTCCCGGCCCATAGGAGAATCCCTGACCCTGCCGCGACTTGAGATCGGAGTGCCAGGCTTTGGTATTCGCGCGAACCGACTTGCCCCAGTAGCCCACCTCGTTCCAGGTGTGCGACGGCATATGCTGGATGTGGCTGGCTGCGGGTACGGCGTCACTCAGGTATTCCGCACATGGCAAGGCAAGCTCCGGTTCCTGGCTCGATTCCGTGGCGTGTATGTATAAGTGACAGGCACCCGGGTGCGTGATGTCCTCATCCAGAACACCGGTGAGCACATCGTGCAGGTGAATCAGGTCCGGATCCTCGATATCGCGGTAACCGCGCCGTTCTTCGAGAAGAAAAATCGACACCGCATAAATGACGGCGATCTCGTGATTATCCGGATATTTTTCGAAGACCGCTCGCATACGCTCTGCAAACGCTTCGTCGACCGGCCGGCGATTGTCGGGGTCGTATTCCACTGGATAGCGGTCGCGTGCTGCCATGATGACGTCACGCTCGAGTTCGGTGACATTGCCCGACAGCTCGACAGCCTTTTCGATGGCTTCGTGTGCATGGGGCGCTTTCTCCGCCGACATTCCTCCGTTCAGGAACGAACCAAGCGAAAACGCCTCGCCCCAGTAACACATGGCGCAGTCCGGATCGGCTCGATGCGCCTCGCGGAAACTGCGGGCCGCATCGGCCATACCATAGGCATAACGCATCTGCAGCCCTTGGTCGAAATACCGCTGCGCTATCTCGCTCGAGGTTGTGATCTTCCAGGAATACGGGCCCAGCGCCGATGGGATGTAGTCGATGGGCTCCTGGAAGGCCGGTGTTTCATCGACGGTTGGCTCAGCGGCAGTTTCCTGCGATGCAGGCTCCGTTTCACAGGCAGACAGGAGGACTGACACCGAAATGGCAGCGAAAAAGATTCTCATTACATACTCCGGGTGTCGGGTCTTCTTTAGGGTGATCGAATTGTATTCTAACCCATCAGCCGCGAGCAGAGTTGCGGCGAGCCGTGCGCTAAATTACTGTGTCCGGATGATGCGGCTTACTAGGCGACAGGGGTTCCGGGCAGCGCTCGCACTCGCGAGTGTCATCGTTTTCGTGCCCGTCCTGCATGCCGACGACGGGAACATCGTAACGCTAACACCTGGTGTGCTCACCGTTGCGGTGACGCGCGATGAATTCATGGATGAGTACGATTCACAGCTCTGGATAAGGCGCTACGTCGAGAAATTTGCAGCCGAGCAGGAACTCACGATCGAATGGGTTATCGTTCCATTCAATGAGTCCTGGCTCCTCGCCAGCCGCAATGAAGTAGATCTTGTCGCGACGAACGTTGCGAACTTTCCGGACCGTGCAAGCCCGGGCGCTACGTGGTCATCGCCGTTCCTCTATGAACGACGCGCGCTTCGCATTGATCCCGACGATGAGGGGCGCTACGAATACATCGGCGATTTTATCGGAAAGACGATTGGTGTCGTATCTGGTATGGCGGCGGAACGCGACGTCGATCGTCGTGCGCCTGAAGGCGTCATCGTGAAGCGAGCCGAGTCTTTTGAGGAACTCTACGCCGAGTTCGATGCAGGACAGCTCGATGCCATTGCCGAGGCTGAATACTATTCGCGCGATGGTGAGGTGATTCCGTCACACGGCGGCGATGTAGTCCTGATAGATCACCACGACCTCTATCCCGGACAACGCGAAGAATCCATCTTCGTCATTTCCGATGCGAGCAAGAACCTCTTGGACGTACTAAACGACTTTATCGCCCGAACCCGCTTCCCTCTCTGACGCTTATTGCCCCTAAAGTCCATTCGCAACATCGGAACGGTATTCGTCCAGCACCTCTGTCATAAGCTCAATATCGCTCTCGAAGGTTTCCGGCAGCAAAGGTCCGAAACTGAACCTGAACATATCCAGGTAGGGGCTCACGTAACCCGGGGCTTTCGAATGGGGCCTGCCCATGTCGCACTCTCGACCGGCAAGGATTGCAGCACCTCGCTGGTAGAGGCGTTTATTCAGTTCGTCACTGGTCAGGCCTTCCGGCAATTGCATCCAATGATAAAAACCGCCGTTGCCAGTGAACACTTTGAGGCCCATCTTCTTGAACGCCTCTCCGTATCGCTGGCGCTGCCAGTTGTAGTGTGCCTCGATCGCTTTGCGCTGCAACGCGACCCGGTCCGGCTTGAACAGTTCAACGGCATATAGCTGGCTGGGATGCGACACGCCGCCCATGCCGAAGGAGCTGAAATTCGAGAGTGTCTCGATGTTTTGTTGCGACGCAATGATCCAGCCGATACGAATTCCCGGACACTGTAATCCCTTGGTGCATGCGCCGGAGAGAAAAACGTTGGAATTGTCCAGGTCATTAACGTATTGCAGACCACTGACTGATGGCGAGTGATACATCTCGTACGCTTCATCCAGCAGTATCCCGTTCTGTGGCGCCTCGGCCATCTGCATAAGATCCTGCAATTCGTCACCCGCGCGCGCATGGCCGGTAGGGTTGCTTGGATTAGAAATCACCGGGAACAACATAGTTTTGTAGTTCAGACCGCTGCGGTCAAAATACTCTGCGTTGGGCGGATGAAAATTGTTCTCGGGCGTCATTGTGACTGTTTTCCAGTCGGTGTTTGTCTGGGTCAGGATGTCGAGGTATGCCGGCCACTCGGCGTTGCCGATACGAACCTGGATATCCTTCTTCAGGAAAGAGAGCACCGTGTAGATACCCGGTCGACCGCCCGCAAAGATCATCACGTTATCGGGTGTAATACTCGAGCCATAGTAGGTGTTGTAATAGTCGACAATGGATTCGCGAAGCAGCGGATGGCCCCAGGCTTTCGGGTAAAACCGATCCTCCCATGTCACGTCGACAGCATCCGGAAGTGCGGGCCCGTTGAACTTTTCCAGAGGTGTCGTCAACGGAAAGCCCTGCGACCATGGATGCGTACCCTCGGTGCCCATGAATTGTCCGAAAGCGTCACGAAACGCATAAAGCGTTTCGTAAATACCCATAGGGGGAACGTCATCCAGCAGAAAAGATTCGGTGCTTTTGGGTTGCATCATGATTCGTCCGGAAACAGATTGGCGAAGGTCGTTGATCGTCCGGGTGCTCCGGGTCACCGACGAACGAATATTAAGGCCTCCGGGCGTCGCTGTCTGCAGGTCATACCCTGGAAGATGACGAGGGGGGCAGGCTGGCGCGCTAAGCGACGATCATCTCCGTATAGTCCATGTCGAAGCCGAATGCTCTGGGATCGGTGAAAGACATTGCCTCGGGCGTCTTGTACAGAGCCGGGGCCGGGATGCCTATGACGCCGATACGCAATCCGTAGCGCAATCGTTCGGAAGTAATCGGCAGCAAGGTTTCCCGGTCTACGACGCAAATCAAATCCGGCACCGTAGCAACACACTGGCCATTTACGATGGCGATCAGGTATTCGTTCTGCACATTGATAGTCATCTCCTGCCGGTCATCGAAACTGGCTATCACAAACTCGCCGACGTCATAGCCGCCAATCATTTCACGGTGGACATCGATCACCTTGCCTTCAAAAAGATTCACAGGAGCACCATAGCCCGCGTCAACCAGCAACGGACCGGTAGCAGCCAGCAGTTCCGCAAGGTCCCGCGACCCGCGCACCGCCGCGCCCAGCCCTGTCGACAAAGTAACCGTGTTCCTGACGGCGTATTTCTTAACATCGTTACCCGACATGATGTGGTCGGCCGCCATGCAGTGACCGCCCATGGCCAAGCCTACCTGGCGAACAATGCGTTCTGCGGTGATGGAATCACTGGCCGTGATGACGACACCATTACCAAATTCGTCAACCGCTGACATTGGCGTTGCGGAAATACCGTAGATGCTGAATGTCTCCATTTGCGTCGCGGGATACGCCCGCCCCATGCCATCCGCATCCACCACGGGTATACCTGTGTGCAGCGAAGTGATCAGCGGCACCAGGCCGTTGCCACCACCAATTTCGGCAGCGATCAACGCATCGGCTTTGACGTTTGCATATTCCTCCAAGCGGCGAATTGCGTAAACACCCTCGAGTCCGTTCGGCAGCTTTTCGGAACCGATCATCGGCGCGCCAACCCCACCCATGGACATGATCGTGGCGTCGTCATCAAGGTCGCCAGGGTCGATCAACGAGACCGGGCCTTTTTCCTCGATCACTGCTTCCAGAGCCAGTTGATAAAGGTACGGATCGCCACCGCCGCCTGTGCTAATAAATGCGGTACCCAGGGCAAGGTCATCCAGGTTATCGAGATCGATTTTCATGGTGTCATGCAGAGGTCCCCGACCGCTTTGGCCTTCAACCTGACACTGTCGTCAGCCATATACGCGAGCCGCGTTTCCTCAACACTGATAATTTGCACGGTCCCCTCGGCGGCGCCCATGGAAATCGCCTTGTCCCGCGCCAGTTGCTTCACTCGCTCGTGCGCCTTACTGCGGCTATCGCCGGCCCGTGAATAAATGAGTTCGGCTTCTCCACCAACCTGGGCGAGGGCAGCACCAACCGCGTTGGCCACCGCCCTGTTGGTCGGCTTGATCACCTCGGTGATGCCCGGAATATCATCGGGCACCAAGAACGCGCCACCGCCGACGGCAATCAGCGGCAGCGGGTCCACACTCATCTTGACCTGATCGATGGCCTCATCAAGCATCACCCGGATCGTCGACAGCGCCCTTTTCACAACACGATCCTCAATCTTAACCAGAGAAGGGTCGCCGAAACTGGCGAGTCCCGCGGCAATGCCGATATCCGACGCTGTCATCACCTCCCCACCGAAGGCGAGTCCCTGCGTAACCAGGTCATGGCCCACCGAATCCGGCCCGATACGCGATCCGTCATCGTGCACCAGGCTGCCGCCGCCAAGCCCAATCGGCAAGACGTCGGGCATGCGGAAATTCGTCCGAACTCCTCCGATTTTCACCTCGGCCCCGGATGGCCGCGGAAACCCGTCACTCAGCATGCCGATGTCCGAGGTGGTACCACCCACATCCACGACGATCGCGTCCTTGACTCTCGAAAGGCACAACGCACCTCGCATCGAGTTGGTGGGTCCTGATGAGAACGTCATCACCGGATATTTCCGAGCTATCTCTGCATTCATCAGCGTGCCATCGTTCTGGCTGATGTATACAGGTGCGGTAATCCCCGCCTTACGCACCGCAGTATCCAGAGCGGCCACTACCTGGCTGGCGAGCGGCGAAAGCGATGCATTCAATACAGTGGCATTTTCCCTATCCAGAAGTCCAAGGCCGCCTATTTCATGGGAGCAGGTTATGCGAGCGTCCGGAATAGTTTGTCGGATGGCCTCGGCAACCCGCAGTTCATGGTCGGGCGTCAACGGAGAGAATGGGCTGGTAATAGCAACCTGCTTTGTTTTTTCACCCTCGAGCATTGCAACGAGTGCTGCAATTTCCTCGTCAATTATGGGGGCGAATTCGCGCCCGTCGTACTCGAGCCCGCCGTGCAGGAACATGCTGCCACCGTCTATGGCATCAGCGAGATCACGTGGCCAGCCTGACAAAGGCGGTACCGCCGACCCGCCGGGCAAACTGATCCGTGCTGCAAGCGTTCGATGCAATCCCCGACGCGCCACGACGGCGTTCGTAAATTGTGTCGTACCAATCATGACGGACGTGATAGCAGGCGCCCTGTCACCGGACTGCTCTAACACCGCGGCAAGCGCATCGCCAATACCACCAAGAATATCCGGGGTCGTCAGGGCTTTGTATTGACCGAGAATTTCGCTGCCCGTCATGATGACGGCATCGGTGTGGGTGCCACCGACGTCGATGCCCAGTCTCATGGTTTCGGCATCTTCTGCAAAACAAATTCAATCGCCCAGAAACAAAGCGATGTCACCAGTAACGAATCAATGGCCGCTGTACCGCTTATCGTAAACCACCCGTCGCTAGCTGCTACGGCGGCACCGATGCCGACGATCCAGGCGACGAAGGCGGGGACCGATACAGCACGTTCGATGTCGGTACTTCCACTGAGATAGAGATCACGTCGAAAACAGAAGAAGTCGACGAGATAGATACCGGCAACCGGCGTAAACAGGATGCCGAGAGAAAAAACGAAATCGACGAAGTGGTCCAGGATACCGGCCAGTGCCAGGAGGATGCCGACAACACCAGATGCAATCGCAATCTGCCACTCCCGCAACTGTCGGAACACAGCATTGATGCTCAGCGAGCAACCGTACAGGTTCATCGCGTTGGTAATCCAGCTAGAGAACAGCACGAAAACGAATGCGGCTACACCCATGCCAAGCGCGATCATGACCGGCAAGAGGTCGCTCTCGCCGGTCCACAGCCCGGCCATCGCGGCCACCACGTAAATGAACGAAGCTGCAAATAGGAATGGGATGGCAGCGGCAATTGTCGAGTCTGCAAATGTCTTCCCGTAGCGCGTCAGGTCCGGTTGATTGACCGCACCGACGATCCAGCTGCCGATGACGGCCGACACCGCATCACCCAACGTAATGCCGCCGGTCGATTCGACTTGCAACAACGCGGTAAAGCTGGTGCCTGTGATTGTGATCTGCGCCAGCCACAGAAGTACCAGCAGCTGCACAGGCACAAGCAGGATCGACAGGAATTTCAGCGACTGGAAACCAAGCGCGGCGCCGGCCGTCATTAGCGCGCCACCGGCAACAATAAACGCCCACTCGGGTAATGCGGTGCCGGTGAGCGTTGTCCAGAGCTCGGCCGCTGCCTGTGCAAATAGCGATGCGTTGACGCCGAACCACCCAAACAGGGAAACGGCCATGCAGAGATTCACGACATTGGAACCGCTTGAGCCGAATGCATAACGAATGATCATGTAAGAGCTCATTCGGACCTTGACGCCGACATAGCCGGTAATCGCAGCGATCAGCGCGAGCACCAGCCCGCCCACAATGAACGCGACCGCGCTCTGAGCAAGCCCCAGACTGGCGCCAAGCTCCACACCAAGTATCAGTCCAGCAAGGGAAAGGGCCAGACCGCAATTGATCAGCGCAATGCGATACCCGTTCACCCTGATATGGGATGGGACAGGCTTGGTTGCGTAATCTTCCAGGAGGTCCGGTTTATTGTTTGTTGTTGTGGTCTCGGACAAGGTCACTGTGCATTCCGCCACGGTGGGAGCGAATTTAACCGCGTCGCAAGCTAACCTGCTGAAAAGATTGGTGGCCAGGGGCAGAATCGAACTGCCGACACGCGGATTTTCAGTCCGCTGCTCTACCAACTGAGCTACCTGGCCTATAAAGGGGCTTGCGCAAGGCGCCGATTACACCGGGGATGGCGTTTTCAGTCAAGGACTTGGCGCACACAGCGGTGGCGTCCAGCTAATGGAGGCGACCAGCGAAAAGGTGAGTTCGATTAGTTTGCTTGTAATGCGTCCTCGGCTGATAAGTACTCGTAACCGAGACCCTTTGCCACCGCCTCATGGTTGATATGTCCTGCGTGGACGTTCAGCCCGTTCCGGAGATGCCCATCCTGCAACAGCGCTTCACGCCAGCCTTTGTTCGCGAGATCCTTCGCAAAAGGGAGAGTGACGTTTGTCAGTGCAAAGGTTGATGTCCTTGGCACTGCACCTGGCATATTGGTGACACAGTAATGTACGACGTCATCGATGACGTAAGTGGGTTCCGCATGCGTAGTCGGCCGGCTGGTCTCGAAGCAGCCTCCCTGATCAATCGAGATATCGACAAGCACCGAGCCCGGCTTCATCTCTCTGACTTGCTCGGCACTCACCAGCTTGGGCGCTGCCGCACCAGCAATCAACACAGCGCCAACAACGAGGTCGGCTTCCAAAACCAGTTCGTCGATGGACTGCTTGGTTGAATAGGCCGTCCTGACCCGCCCACCATAAAAATCATTGATCTCACGAAGCCGTGGCACAGAGCGATCCAGAATCGTAACTTCAGCACCCAGGCCGACAGCCATCTCGGCTGCATGGGTGCCGGCAACTCCACCGCCAATGACCACCACCTTTCCGGGCGCCACGCCGGGCACTCCACCGAGGAGAACTCCACGCCCGCCATTTGCCTTCTGCAATGCGTAGGCCCCCGCCTGTATCGACAGGCGTCCCGCGACTTCACTCATCGGTGTCAGAAGTGGCAACGAGCCATCGTCAGCCGTGACTGTCTCGTAGGCAATCGCCGTTGTTCCTGACCGGACCAGCGCCTCCGTTTGCGCCCGGTCTGCTGCCAGGTGCAAGTATGTGAACAACACCTGGTCATCTCGCAGCATCTCACATTCTTCTGCCTGCGGTTCCTTGACCTTGACGATCATATCAGCGACGTCATAGACCGATTTAGCGGTATCCAGTATGGTCGCGCCGACAGCTTCGTAGTCAACGTCGCTCATGCCGATGCCCACACCGGCATTAGTCTCAACGAAGACTTCGTGGTCATCGTGAATGAGTTCCCGGACGCCGGCCGGCAACATGCCGACGCGAAATTCGAGCACCTTGATCTCTTTGGGTATACCGACCTTCATTCCCTAAATTTTCTCTCGGATAGATATGTTTTGTTGACAGTTGCAGAGGATAACCTCGGATTCACGCAATTCTCTTGCCTAATCAGTGTTATTTTGGGTAATTTATGGCACCTTTCAATCATTATTTATAATTTATTCGCAGAATCCGCCATGTCACTTGACCGATACGACAGATCCATACTCACAGCGTTGCAGCACGACGGCCGAATCAGCAACGTGCAGCTCGCGGCACGGGTCAACCTGTCCGAATCCGCCTGCCTGCGACGGGTGCGGGCGCTCGAGGAGACGGGGCTGATCGAGCGTTACGTGGCACTCCTGAACCAGAAGTCGGTGGGGCTGACCAGCACGGTGTTCGTGCACATCGCTCTAAGACGCGAGGAGCAAAGCGAGCTGGCAGCATTCGAAGAGGCGGTTCGGGACATTCCGGAAATCATGGAGTGCTACCTCATGACCGGCGAGTTCGATTACCTGCTGCGAGTGCTCGTCTCGGACATGGCCGACTTCGAGCGACTACACAACGATGCCCTGACGCGCCTGCCGGGTGTAGCGAGAGTGAATTCGAGTGTTGCCATCCGTACGGTAACGAAAACAACGGAGTTACCGCTGTTAAAGTAATGGCATAAGGAATTTACGCCTGCCCCGATATTCAGGATTTGGGCACGTACTCTTCAGGTTTCGCAGAGCCTTCCCCGAAAAAGTACTTCTCCATCTCGGTCTCAAGAAACTTGCGGGCCTCAGGCTCGATCGGCGTCAGGCGATACTCGTTGATCAGCATCGTCTGGTGGCCGAGCCAGCGCTGCCAAGCTTCCTTGGATACATTGTCATAGATCTTCTGTCCGAGCACTCCCGGGTATGGTGCGAAATCGAGCCCTTCCGCTTCCATCTTCAAGATGACGCAATTGACGGTTCTGGCCATAATTAATTTCCGAATAACGAGGTGCGGGCAGTTTGCGGCGCAACGAATTCACGGAGCCGAATTGTGTTTTCCGCCGCTTCGTTTCCCAGCGAGTTGGGGATACCCCTGATCATACGGTCAAATTGCTCGGGCGTGAACTGGCTCCAGTGGCAACGGATCGATTCCGCCGCCGCCATACGGTCCTCCTCGTCATAGGAGACTGTCACATTCAGGTACTCATCATGGACACCGCGGCGCAGTCTCGCCGCCTCGTCTTCGATCAGGCTCGCCGGCGTACCATAGAAGTACAACGACACGGGCTTTCCCCAATCGCGGCCAAGATAGACAGCCGTAACCGTGTCTCCAACCAGGCGATGATCCATGTGATTGGAGCCTCCGTCCGGACCCCACGTGATGATGGCATCCGGCTGCACCGCTTCAATGAGTGCCGCAATATCGTTCAGCATGGAACGCACGTGCGGGATGTGCCCGTCGTAACCCTCTGCAGCCCTGAGCTGGTCGTGATAATCGAAGTGCACGAGTTTGACGCCGAGTTTTTCCGCGGCACACTTCATTTCCTCTCGGCGCACCGCAGCTAGCTCGTCGCCGACTGCTACGTTCGCATGTTCCTGGAAACCGAGCCTGCCATCGGTTGCGATCGCCACGGTGACATCCACCCCTTCACGGGCATATTTGTGCAGGATCGGCGCCACCGTGGACTCATCGTCGGGGTGCGCAAAAATCGCGAGCAGTTTACGATCTCCCGCCCCCGCAATACCTGTAAGCAACGCGGCTGCGACAACAATAAAAACTTTCATTTACTGAATTCCATTCTTTCAATCAGTTGTCTGACGGGGGCTGCGAGTCCAAGCTTTTGGGGCTCATCAGGATTGAACCAGACTGCCTGCTCTGCGTCAGCAATCGCTGTCGATTCAACATCGACCTGCAGTGGATAGATGTCAAGGTCAAAATGCGTAAAGCTGTGACTCAGTACTTCTCGAAATTCAACGTTTAGGGGTCTTGCTCCAAACATGCCTTCACACCAGTCGGCCACTTCATCGGCCGACTGGAGCTCCGGAAAACTGTACAGTCCACCCCAGATTCCTGTTGGCGGACGTTGCTCGAGAAATACGGCATCGTTCCGGCGCACGAGCACCATGTGCGTCGATTTTTTCGGTTTTTCCTTCCTGAGCTTTTTACCTGGGAAGTCTGCTTCACGCCCGGTGACATGGGCCACACAGTCTTCAGCTAACGGACAAAGCGTACAGGACGGTTTGGTCCTTACGCATACTGTTGCACCGAGATCCATCATCGCCTGGGTGTACGCGGCGACATTGCGTGCCGGGGTATTCTGTTCCGCGTGTGTCCAGAGCCTTCGGGCAACGGCACTCGTTCCCGGCCAGCCTTCGATGGCGTAAAAGCGCGCCAGCACCCGTTTGACGTTGCCATCCAGTATGGGGTACTTCGCATTGTGTGATAGCGCGAGGATCGCGCCAGCCGTCGAACGGCCGATACCCGGCAGTTTGTTGACGTCCTCAATATCACGCGGAAATTCGCCGTCGTACTGATTGGCGACAATCCTGGCCGTCTTGTGCAGGTTCCTGGCTCGTGCGTAATAGCCCAGACCCGACCAATGGTGGAGCACATCATCGAGATCGGAAAGCGCTAGCGAATGCACATCCGGAAAGGCCAACATAAATCGTTGGTAGTATGGAATCACCGTCGCAACCTGGGTCTGTTGCAGCATAATTTCCGACACCCAGACGCGGTAGGGCGTCGAGTTTTCCTGCCACGGCAGGTCTTTGCGACCATGTCGCTCGGACCAATCGAGCACCCTTTCCGAAAAGCTCCGCATAGACGGACAGTGTACGTGTTTTCGTGCCGAATCCGGGCTTCTGCTAGGGCTCGCTGACAGTTTGAGTGACCGCCTCTTCGATTGCTATCACTTCGAGGCGATTCGCGGCTTTCCTGCCACCGGTTATCAGGGCACGTTTGATGAGGTAGGGCCCTAGCAGCGGCGGGACCCAGAAATCCGGCACCATCTCAAACTTGTAGGTCAGAAGGGTGCCTTCTTCCACCTCCTCGAGCTGCCAGCGCTCTCTCATCATCTTAAAATCGCTACGCTCGGGATCCGTGAAAGCCTCTATTCGATGAATCGGTTCGAGCTCCAGATATCCAACGCGGTCGAACGACTGGCACCAAATCAGGATACAGTCTTCCATTCGCGTGAAGTACTCGGGTCGTCCTTCGTCATCGGGAGCAAGATTACGGGACTCTGTGATCGCCCCGGAAAAACGGTGAGACTGATCGTAGTCGATGAGCACCGAATAGACGGCGGCAACATCAGCATCGAACCATGTTACAGAGCGCAGCGTATACCTGTCGCCATCGCGGCTGAAATCGATAGCGCGCAGCTCAGCGGCTGACGCGTCAATCGCCAGCAAAAAAACCAGAATACCTGCGACGGCGCAGGACTTACGTTCCATGTTCAATCTGTCAATTCTCAAATAGTTTCTTAAGCAGTTTTTTAGTTTTTATTCTAAATCTTCCTCTGTTTTATCTTCGCTCTCTGCGTTCGGATCCACCGCTTCGGACTCCTCCGGTACACCGAGCAAGTGGTTAAGCACCTAATCTCGCAAATGGCCTGACACCGCTTTTTCGGCTAACCGGCGTTCGCGCTGCAATTCCAGCATGCAGCAAATTGCCCTTCATTCTCTTCGCCGCAGCGGCTACATTTCCAGGGCGATGACGGGCTCTCTTCCATGATCTTCGTACTATTGATCAATTGTTGCGCGCGGTCGTAGTCAAGGTCGTTCTCGACCCAAAGCTCCGGCCATACTTCCTGAAACGGCACCTCCCCCATAACGGTACCGAAGTGCTCGTTTTTCAGAAATGCAGGGATACCCTCACTGACGAGCAGGTTCTTGTAATGGCTGATCGTGACAATTGAATGAGCCGACGTAACTTTCCTCACCGCAAGCTCTCGAGAAAAGATGCTGGGTCCTCGCCGCGCTCCAGAACCTCGACCAGTGCCGATCCGACAATCGCCCCGGCAGCATGGGCGCCTACACTCTCGACGTCCGCGGCCGATCGAATGCCAAAACCGGCGCAAACAGGCAACGAAGAAACTGCCGATACTTTGTCGAGGTACCCGGCAACGTCATCCGGTAACCCGGTTGCACCACCCGTGATACCCGTAATGGTCACGGCATATAGAAAACCACGTGACGCCCCGGCTAGTAACCTCAGCCGATCTTCCGGCGTCGCCGGCGTAACGAGCTGAATCAGCCCGACTCCCTCCTTGTCCAGCGCAGCGCTGATCCCGGCGGACTCCTCGTACGGCAGATCGGGCACGATGAATGCACAAACGCCCGTTTCCTTCGCCCGTTTGGCGAGCGACTCATAACCAAATGCGAGCAGTGGATTCAGATAGGACATCATGACGAGCGGCGCGTTGATCGTTCCCGCTGCGTCGTCCAATTGTTCGAAAATCCACGATAGTGTGACGCCATCTTCGATCGCCTTGAAACTGGACCGCTGGATCGTCATGCCATCCGCCATCGGGTCGGAAAACGGCACGCCGAGTTCGACAACATCGCCTCGCGCTGCAACGACACGCAGCGTGTCAATGAAATTTCCGGGATCCGGATAGCCCGCCGTGATGAATGGCACGAGCGCCGTACGTCCCTCTCTGTTCGTGGCCTCTATCGCCTCACTGATGCGATCATGTGCCTGCATTGACGTTCGTCCTTGGTGGAAATTGGGTCAGCGTAGGCATGTCTTTATCCCCGCGCCCCGAGTTGCCGATCAGTATCCGTTTGCCAGGGTTGTTTTTTGCCCACTCTTTTGCCGACGCATAGGCATGTGCAGTCTCGAGTGCTGTCAGGATGCCTTCCGTCTCGCACAGTTCCTCGAGTGCCGCCAGCGCCTCATCATCGCTAGCGGCAACATAGGTTACACGACCAACGGCTTGAAGCAGCGCATGCTCCGGGCCCACTCCCGAATAATCGAGCCCCGCAGAAATCGAATGCGTTTCCCGCACATTCCCATGATCGTCCTGCAACACAATCGAATAGCTGCCCTGCAACACGCCGGGCGTTCCGGTTGCAAGGGTCGCGGCATTCTGTCCAAGGCCGCTGCCTGTTCCACCTGCCTCCACGCCAATCAGTTCTATGTCGCGATCGCCGAGCAACGGATAGAAAAGACCGATCGCATTCGAGCCGCCGCCGACACAGGCGAACGCGGCGTCCGGCAACCCGCCCGCCATCTCCAGTATCTGCGCGCGCGCTTCCTGACCAATGACCGACTGAAGCTCCCGGACCAGGTAAGGATACGGGTGCGCACCAACGGCGGAGCCTATTAGGTAATAGATGTCTGCCGGATCCGTTACCCATTCTCGTAACGCTTCATCGATGGCGGCGCGCAAAGTTTTATCGGCAGATTCAACCGGGAACACTTCGGCGCCGAGCCTGTGCATACGATCGACGTTGGGTGCCTGCCGTTCGACATCGACTGCACCCATGTAGACACGACAAGGCAGACCGACGCGGGCACATGCGGCGGCCGATGCAACGCCATGCTGACCCGCACCGGTTTCAGCGATGACCCGTTTGACGCCAAGCCGCTTTGCCAGCAGGGCTTGGCCAATGGCATTGTTGATCTTGTGCGCCCCGGTATGGGCGAGGTCTTCGCGTTTAAGCCACACTTCTGCGCCCCAGCGCTCGGACAGGCGCGGCGCGTAGGTCAGCGCCGTCGGTCTACCGACCCAGCCATGAAGCTCGGACCGGTACGCCGCCTGGAAATTCTCGGTATGCAGGTGCTCCCTGATCCCGTCCTCGAGTCGTTCGAATGCCGGAACGAGGGTTTCGGGGATGTAGCGTCCCCCGAACGGGCCGAAGCGGCCGCGCTCGTCAGGCAGACTCCCTGCGATGGACGCATCAAGCAGCAACTTCGCTTCTTCGGCATCGATGAGCGCTTTCATCTTCCTTCCCTTTCTTCAGCTCAGGCGGCTTTCGCTGCCTCCACAAATGTCTTGATTTTGGCCGGATCCTTCCTGCCCGGAACGGATTCTACGGCGCTCGACACATCAACGCCAAAGGGCCTAACCATCCTGATCGCGTCGGCGACGTTCTGTGAATTGAGTCCCCCGGCAAGAATCATTCGGCCCCGTTGCGAATATCCGGCTGCAATATTCCAGTCAACTGTTTCTCCCTGACCGCTCTTTGGACCTTCGTAAACAAAGTGCTCCGGCACCGAATTAGGCACGCTACCTTCGCGGATCACCGGCCATCGTTCGATAGCGGTATCAACTTCAAGATATCGAAGGTCTTCAATGTCAGTCTGAACAACATCCGGTCGAAGCGTATTCTGAATTAGATCCCACAATGCTCGGTCAGGATGCATTGTCACTGCAACCCGGAGAACACTGGCCGGCAAATTCTTCGCGAGGTGCTTCGCTAGCTCGACCGATATATTGCGCGGTGAACGCTCGTGAAAAACAAAACCGACTGCATCGGTACCTGCATCGATCGCTGCACGAATCCCCGCCTCATCTGTCAGGCCGCATATTTTCACGAACGTACTCAAGTAGATCTGCCCGCAGCCAGCATCCTGGCAATCAAAGCGGCAGGATCAGCAGCCCGCATTAGTGCAGTGCCAACTAGGGCCATGCGGTAGCCCCATCCAACGGCGTCTGCCACATCGCCTGCCGTTTGCAATCCACTCTCGGCAACAGCCGTAGTTTCAAGTGGCAACAAATGCCCCAACCGCTTCAATCGATGCGGATCAACCTGCAGCGACCGAAGATCCCGTGTGTTCACACCCACGAGCAACTTGTTTCTTGTGGCCTTTTCCTGATAGTCGTTCTGTGCGAGCAACTGTGCCGTCAGCTCGAGATCCTGTTCATCAAACGATTCGAGCAGCACAAACAGGTCATGCTCAAACGCGCAATCAAGTAACGCCTTCGCCTGTTCGATGTCGAGTATGCCTGCGATCAGCAACACGCCGCTCGCCCCGGCAGCCTTCGCCTCAAGCACCTGTTTGGTATGCACGAGAAAATCCTTGCGCATGACCGGGATCTCATCTGCTGAAACTTCGTTGACAACCTCCGCGAGATGCGACAAATCGCCATCGAATCGTTCCGGCTCGGTGAGCACCGAGATCGCCGCAGCCCCACCGTCGACATACATTCGCGCGCGGTCGGAGCGACGCACACCACGGTTTGCCAGATTCCCTTCGGCCGGGGACTGGTTTTTGATCTCGGCAATGAGATCGAAACCACGCAGACATAACGGAAACGCCGGCATGTCGAGATCGTCGTCACTGAACGATCTCGTAATTGCTTCCGCGCGCATCCGGCTTGCGCTCGCCATACTTTGCAGGAAATTGGTCATGATGTCTGGAAGTGATTTCTGAATTTATCGACAAAGGCACTCGCGGCACCGTCGTCGATCGCCGTGGCCGCGCAATCGACACCATCCTTCGGGTTCCCGACTAGTCCCGCCACTTCGAGAACCAGCGATGCACCCATCAACAAGGCGTCGCGGTGTGGTCCCCGATCCTCACCCGTCATGACGCGAACGAATTCCGCTGCGTTATGGGCGGCATCACCGCCCTTCAATTCATGGGGACTGCAGCGTCGGATGCCATAGTCTTCAGGTGTGCGCGTTGATTCCCCTACCGAACCCGGCCGGACGTCGAACAGCACGAACTCACCGGCCGGTGTGGCCTCGTCCCAACCCGGTTCACCATGGACGAAGAATGCTCGTTCGATTGGCATACCTGACAATGTCTCGGCCATAAGCCTCGCCATGTCAAGACTGAATGCACCGATCAGCATGTAGGGCGGCGCGGCCGGGTTCGCGAGCGGGCCGAGGATGTTGAAAACGGTCCGGACTCCTAGCGCACCACGAACGGGCATGATCTCTTTCATCGCCGGGTGGTAGGCCGGCGCAAACAGAAATGTGAAATCGAGCGCCTCGAGACACGCAATGCTTCCTGTCTCGTCGAGCGGCATCGGCATACCGAGGTTCTCGAGCATGTCGGCACTACCGGATTTCGAGGAAACGGAGCGGTTGCCGTGCTTTACGACCCTAGCGCCGGCGGCAGCCGCAAGCAACCCGGTGCCGGTGGACAGGTTCAGACTGCCGGAGCCATCGCCGCCAGTGCCAACACTGTCAACCGTCGGGGCGCCCTCGGGTATAGCGGGTTTCAGGGCCAACTCGCGCATCGCTGTTGCGAAACCCCGGATCTCGCCGGCGGTTTCTCCCTTCGCTCTCAGGCCGGCGAGCAGGGCACCGGCCAGCGCTACATTCATCTCACCGCTTGCCATGTCGTGCATAAGATCTGCTGCTTCCGCTTCCACCAAGGACTCGCCATGCAGCAGACGGTCGAGCAATGCAGAATAATTCTTCATTTTAGCCTCCGCCTGAGAAAGTTCGCCATCAGCCTGTCACCGTCCGGGGTCAGTACGGACTCCGGGTGAAACTGCACGCCCTCCTGCATCAGTGCCTCGTGCTTGACACCCATAATCTCTCCCCGTGACGTCGTGGCCGTGAGGGCAAGATTCGCCGGGAGCGAGTCTATTTCCGCACAAAGCGAATGGTATCGCCCTGCCTCGAACGGTTGCGACATCCCATCGTACAGGTCGCTACCCTGCCAGCGGACGAGCGAGGTCTTACCGTGCATAATTCGCCCCGCTCTGACAATGTTACCGCCATGATGCTGGACAAGACACTGGTGACCCAAGCAGACACCGAGCATCGGTATGCTCCCGCTGAAGGCCTCGATCATTGCGAGTGAAATACCCGCATCATCCGGCGTTCCGGGTCCGGGAGAAATACAAAGATGGCTCGGATTAAGTGATATGGCATCATCAATGGAGATCTCGTCATTCCGGTAAACGAGGACGTCGCCACCGAGCGCCCGGAATGCCTGTACCAGGTTGAAGGTGAACGAGTCGTAATTATCGATCAACAACATGCGAGCGTTCACAATCCTTCTCCCGCAATGTCGAGTGCTCGCCTCAGAATCGCGCTCTTCGCCAGCACTTCCCGATACTCCTTCTCCGGCACGCTGTCAGCAACGATCCCCGCACCTGCCTGAAAACTGTACTCGTCGCCGTTGAACACAAGTGTTCGGATTGTAATCGCCTGATCCATGTCGCCACTTGCCCCAAAATACCCTGCAGTGCCGGCATACAGGCCCCGGCCACAACACTCCATCTCCTCGATAATCTGCATTGCCCGGACTTTGGGCGCGCCAACCAAGGTACCCGCGGGAAAACTCGCTGCAAACAGGTCGAACGCGTCGTACTCGGACGCGAGCTCTCCCTGGACCCCACTAACGATATGCATGACGTGACTGTATCGCTCAATAGCGCGATAAGGATCGACCTCGACGCTGCCGGGTATTGCAACTCGACCGAGGTCATTACGCGCAAGGTCCACCAGCATCACATGTTCCGCTGATTCCTTTGGGTCGGCGAGCAGACCTTTTTCGTTTTGTCGGTCCTGCCGTGGCGTTTCGCCACGCGGCAATGTGCCGGCAATCGGACGAAGCGACGCGGTGCGGCCATTCAGCCTAACTAATGCTTCAGGCGACGACCCCGCCACCTTCAAATCGCCGAATTCGAAGAAGAACATGTAGGGCGACGGATTCAGAAGCCGAAGCGCACGATAAACCTCGAACGGCGAAACGTTCGTACGCCCACTGAACAGAACCGAGAGGACAATCTGGTAAATGTCTCCCGCAACAATGTGTTCCTTGCAGGCGTCGACGCGATCGCCATAATCCGATTCACTCATGCCCGCCTCTGGAACCGATATCCGCACATCCCGGCCGATCGCCGGAATTGCGCCGCGCAATAATCGAATCACTTCCTTGCGAAGTGCCACACGCTCGGCGTCGGGGCCATCATGCAGTAAGGCGACGCGACGAGTCAGATGATCGAAGACAAGCGCTGATGATGTCGCACAAAAAGCGACTTCAGGGATGTCGGCCTGCGGTATGGTCGTCTGCGGCAGGCGTTCGAATAAGCGAACGACATCATAGCCCGATACGCCAACAAGTCCTCCGGAGAACGGCAGCCCCTCGACCTCGGGCATGGGCGCGGGCGCCTTCTTCATCGCATAACGAAGCGCGTCGAGATATTCATGCCGATCTTTCGGATGTGGTCTAATTTCGTCGCCGATCGTCAGGCCGGCGGCGTCCAGCCTCAGATCGAGGGCATCGCCAAAGCCGAGGAAGGAGTAGCGAGCGAGTTGTTCCCCACGCTCTACACTTTCCAACAGGTAGCGAGGGTTCAGGGCCGCCAGCTTCAGGTACGCCGAGACCGGCGTATCGAGATCGGCTGCTATGTCGAAGGGTGCTTGCATGCTATTTCCATAAAAAAAGCCCGTCTGCACAATTGTGGAGACGGGCTTGGTCGAATCTTGTGAATCAGATACGCGCTGTTACGACGCCCTCTCTCTTTCAGGCAGCCACCACCAGTTAGTCATGCAGTGCGTATTCATAGCGCTGAGTATCGCCGTCGATCGCGCCGAGGTCAATATTGAATTACTCATGCATATAAATCTGAAAAGGTTGTGGTTGCGTTACAATGATCTCACGACCGAACGCCCGTCTATGCCGGCGGAACTGATCGAGTCGATCGTGACTAACAACCCATTAACAAAATCAAGAAGCCAAAGATAGAGCCGGGAGATACCAATGCCATCCTTCGATGTCGTGAGCGAGTTTGATGCTCATGAAGCCACCAACGCAGTTGATCAGGCTAACCGTGAAGTGTCGAATCGCTTCGACTTCAAGGACACGGGATCCAGGTTCGAACTGGAGAACGATGTCATTGCATTAACCTCCCAGTCGGACTTTCAGCTCAAACAAATGATGGACATTCTTCGGCAGAAACTTTCGAAGCGCGGCATCGACGTCGGCTGCCTGCAGGAAGAAGAACCAGAGATCACGGGAACGGAAGCCAAGCAGAAGATCATCATGCAACAAGGCATTGATACACCGCTGGCAAAAGAACTCGTCAAGAAAATAAAGGCGAGCAAAATCAAGGTGCAGGCTTCTATCCAAGGCGAGAAACTTCGGGTCAGCGGCAAGAAGCGAGACAATTTGCAGTCCGTCATTGCCTTGCTCAAAGACGCAGACGCCGGGTTGCCGCTCCAGTACGAGAACTTTCGGGACTGACAGATACCCGTCAGCACAATGCGCAACGAACTTCGCAGGCAGGACATCACCTTCGAGACGAAGGACCAACCACTTCGGGATGACGTACGCATCCTCGGCACGCTGGTCGGCGACCTTCTGCGCGACCAGGGAGGGGTTACATTATTTGAGCTTGTCGAAACCGCAAGACTTCGTTCAATTCGCCGACGCGAAAACAACGAACAGCCGGGCGAAGAGCTCGCAGACCTGGTACGCAACCTTGACCTCTCACTGGCCATGGAAGTAATTCGGGCTTTCTCCACTTACTTCCAGGTGGTAAATATCGCGGAGAAAGTGCACCGGATCCGGCGACGCCGCGAATACCTACAGGAGTACGGGCAGTACCAGCCGGGCGGGTTTGAGGAAACACTGGTCAAACTCAAGGCGGCCGGCCTGAGTTCCGAGGACGTTCAGTCTTTGCTGGATAATCTCCGAATCGAACCGGTTTTCACCGCGCACCCGACAGAGCCTACGCGAAGGACGATACTCAGGAAGGAGCAACAAATCGTTCGCCGCCTGATCGACATGCTGAATCCGACGATGACGGCGCAGGAAAGCCACATCTGTCTGCAGAACATCCGGATGGAGATGACAACAAGCTGGCAAACGGACGAGCATCCTTCGGAGCAAATGACAGTTGCTGACGAACTCGAGCACGTATTGTTTTTCATGACCGACGTGCTCTATCGTGCAATGCCTCCATTCTATGAAGACATAGAGAATGCGATCAGACGGGTCTATGGCGTTGACGAGCAATCGGCCTCGGTCCGGCCGATCGTCCAGTTCGCATCGTGGGTGGGCGGCGACATGGATGGCAATCCGAACGTCAATGCGAAGACAATTCGGTCGACGATGGCAAGGCAACGTTCCCTGATTCTCGATCTCTACTATCGAGAATGCGCATCAATTTCCGCCAAACTTAGCCAGACTACATCCCGGGTCGACGTGGATTCGGAAATTATTCAACGCATCGAGCACTACCGCGGTTTCTTCCAGCATGCCTATCACGCCATCCCCGCGCGACATCGCGAAATGCCATATCGCGTTTTCCTGCGCTTGGTCCAGGAACGCCTGCAAGCGACCTACGATGACGGCGCCTATCCTTACGACTCCGCTGACCAGTTTTTGAGCGACATCAATTTGCTGTCGACAAGTCTTTCCACGAACAACGGACAGAACGCCGGGCTCTTTGCCATCAAGCGCCTGCTTCGTCGCATCGAGACCTTTGGTTTCCACTTCATGACGCTGGACGTGCGCCAGGATGCACTCGTATTGCGCCAAGTTGTCGGAGAACTGCTCGGAGAGGAACGCTGGCTCGAGATGCATCCGGATAATCGACTCGAACGCATCGTCGAAGCCATTCGGGCGCGCGATTCCGTGAGTGACCAGCAAAGCGTGCAGGCAAGGAAGACACTTGCGGTCTTCCAAGCGATCGGCTTCTGCCGCAGAAAGTACGGACCACGCGCAATTGGCCCGTTTATCGTCAGCATGACCCAGGGACCCGACGATATTCTGTCCGTGTTGCTGCTTGCGAACTGGAGTGAACTACACAATCGGCGCGACGAGGTGCCGCTCGACATCGCGCCCCTGCTCGAAACAGTTAACGACTTGAAGCGCGGCACGGAAGTACTGCGCTCGATGCTGGACAACGACCTGTACCGCGAGCACCTGCGGCAACGCAATGAGCAGCAAACCGTGATGATCGGATACTCCGACAGCAACAAGGACTCCGGCCTCGCATCCGCACGATGGGCTCTGCAGAACGCACAGGTCGATCTCGTTAACGTCGTAGCAGAGCGCAACATTGAGCTGCACTTGTTCCACGGTCGAGGGGGCACAATCAGCCGCGGGGGCGGCAAGACGCATACAGCAGTACTTGGTGCACCGCCCGGCACCGTCAACGGACACCTGCGGGTCACCGAGCAGGGCGAGATCATCAATGAAAAGTACGGATTGCGTGGCATCGCACTTCGCACACTTGAGCAAATGACCGGCTCGGTGGCGCTTGCAACCGCACTTCCGGAACATCGCGGAAACGACAAAGAAGAATGGCACGACATGATGGAAGTCATTGCCAATGTTAGTCGGGACACATATCGCAAGCTCGTGTTCGAGACACCTGGGTTTTATGACTACTTCCGGCTGGCGACACCAATTGACCTGATCGAGCGCATGCGGATAGGTTCCAGGCCAGCCTCCCGCTACAAAGGTAAAGGAGTCCATAACCTGCGAGCAATTCCGTGGGTGTTTGCCTGGACGCAGAGTCGCCTGATTCTACCGGGCTGGTTCGGATTCGGAAGCGGCATCGCCGCGGCGGCGAAGCAGTTCGATGATGCTGCCTTCAGGGACATGTTTCGCGAGTGGTATTTCATGCGCGCACTGATTGCTGATGCGGAGATGGTGCTCGCAAAAGCAGACCTCGGTATTGCCAAGATCTACTCCGAGCTGGCTGATAACCTGCACGATCAATTCTTCCCAATCATTGAAAAAGAATTCGAACTGACGCGTGAGCTGATTCTCGAATACTCGGAAGAAGAGACACTGCTGGAAGGCGACTTCACGCTGCAACGCGCGATCATGCTCAGGAACCCGTATGTTGACCCGATGAGTCTGATGCAGGTCGATCTTCTGCGTCGCTGGCGAGCCACCAACTGCGAGGATGAACAGTTGTTCGATACCTTGCTCGCATCTGTCAACGGAATCGCCCAGGGTTTGCAGAACACGGGCTGAAAGTCATTCAGACAACCCTGTTTCGCATCTCTCCCTTCAGATACGCTTCCACATTCGCCGCAACTTCGTTGATCGCTTTCTGCCGGGCCTCGACAGCAGCCCATGCGATATGGGGCGTGATGACTAGGTTGTCGCCTTCGTATTCCAGTAACGGATCACCTTTAACCGGCGGCTCGTGGGAGAGCACATCTATGCCTGCTGCCGCAATCGTGCCATTACCGAGCGCCTCGACAAGGGCTGCGGAATCGACCAAACCACCCCGTGCGGTATTGATCAGAATGGCTGAATTTTTCATTTGCTCAAGTTCGGGTTTGCTGATCAGCTCGGCCGTATCGGCGTTTAACGGACAATGCAAGGATACAACGTCACAGGTCCGCAGGACCTCGCTAAAATGCATGCGCCCGGAGTCATCGCTATTCGAACCGGGTCGCCGGGAGACAATTACGTTCATTCCAAATGCATCGGCAACCCGTCCAACGCCCTTTCCGAGTTCACCGTAGCCAACAATGCCCATGCGTTTACCTGACAGCTCACGAATCGGATAATCGAGCATGCAAAAGTTGACGGCGTTGGTCCATTCGCCACGTCGAACACTCCGGTGATAGAGGCCGAGACTGCGGGATAGTGCCAGCAGCATCGAGAACACATGTTCGACGACCGAGTTTGTACAATAGGCCCTAATGTTGCAGACGGCGACGCCATGTTCCTTTGCTGCCTGGAGATCAACGTTGTCAGTGCCTGTCGCGACGAGACCGATGAATCTAAGTCCCGATGTGCGCTCGATGATATCTCGCGTCATCCGGATCTTGTTGATGTAGACGAAATCCACATCCGCGATTCTCGATTCGATATCCTCATCAGCAGTGTTGTCGTAAACCTCAAGCGTGTCCGTCAGATCCTGGAGCAAATGAATGTCGAGCTCGTCCGCGCCGACGGTGGCAAAGTCTAGGAATGCGGCTTTCATAATGTATGGTTCGAATGGTAATAATAACGACTGAACGATGACCGACGAATTCTGGAAACGCAAATCGCTGGCGGAGATGTCGGGAGAGGAATGGGAGTCACTCTGCGATGGCTGTGCACTTTGCTGTTTGCAGAAGCTGGAAGACACCGCGCTCGGCGAGACTTATTTCACCAACATTGCCTGTAAACTTCTCGATACGGATGCCTGCCGTTGCACAAACTATGCGAACCGGACAAAGCTCGTATCGAGCTGTCTCGCTCTTTCTCTCGACAGTCCGGAAGCCTTCCGTTGGCTGCCCGCCACTTGTGCCTATCGACTGTTGGCCGACGGCGAAGACCTGCCCGACTGGCATCCACTTAATACGGGTGACCCGAACTCGGTGCACGAGACCGGCATCTCGGCTAAAGGTAAGTGCGTGTCCGAAACAAAAACGACCAAGTACTCGTTAGTTCGACGATTGTCCTGAGTGAATCGAGGCAGGCCTGAATGAGTGCGGAGTACATGACATCGGCGGATCTGGCGAGTTTTCCGCACCCGCCGCCGGACGAACGTATTCCGTACGGGAACGATCCACTGCAGTTTGGTGACTTGCGTGTACCGGATAATGGTGGCCCTCACCCGGTTGCCATCTTCATTCACGGTGGTCAATGGAAAGCTGATTTCGACATCGCACACTCTGACAAACTTACGGATGCGCTTACCCGTAACGGCATTGCTACCTGGTCACTGGAATATCGACGTGTCGGCAACGAAGGTGGCGGCTGGCCGGGAACCTTTCTCGACGTAGGTGGTGGTGCCGACCATCTTCGATCGATTGCGAACGAGTACCGCCTCGATCTCAACCGCGTGATATCGATGGGTCACTCCGCGGGCGGGCAACTAGCGCTCTGGCTGGCGGCGCGTCATATGATCCCGGCTGAATCAGACATTGGTGTCGATGACCCGGTTACCATGTGCGGTGTCCTTGGGCTAGCCCCCGCCGCTGACCTGCAGTCCCTTCATGACACAGCGTTTTGCGGAGAAGTCATTCAAGCGTTGATGGGCGGCTCGCCCGATGACTGCCCGGTCCGTTATCGATGGGCAGATCCGGTTCGGCTTTCACCCGGCAGTATCCCGCAGATGCTGGTGATTGGCAGGCACGACACAGTCTGGGCACCACATGGTCTAAGCTATTTTGATGTGGCCAAGAACCGGGGAGACAACGTTCAATTGATCGAGGCTCTGGAATCCGGACACTTCGAGATGATCGACCCGTGTTCGAGTACCTGGCCACTGGTCCTTAACGCCGCCCGGTCTTTGCTCGGAATCAAAATATGAGCGACCTGCGCGAGACCGGAGCATCTCCGACCCAATTCCGCTGCAGGAGAACCGGCCTCCTGCTCGTTCATGCCGCTCTCAGCACATCGACGGGCGGCGCATTGATTGCGCCCCGTGCGGCAACGTAGCCGCTCGCACACACGAGGACAATTCCACCCAAGAGACCGGCCACCCAGAGAGTGCCGTTGAACGTGTAGTCGAGCTCGAACAATTGCACGGATACGACGGCAGCTAGAATCGAAGCCCCGGCCGATGCGAGTAACCCAGCCGCAAAACCGAGCGCCGCAAACTCCGTCAATACACCGGACAATACCGTACGCCGCTTGACGCCAAGCGCGCGCAGCATCGCACTTTCGAATCGCCGCTCATCGATGGTTGATTGAACGGCGGCAAACAGGACGGCAACACCAGCTGCAAGCGTGAAGACAAACACCGCTTGCACCGCAAGGCTCGCCTTGTCGATGATCCCCTTCACCTGCAGCAGTATCGAGTCAATGTCGATTATCGAAACGGTCGGATGGGCTCGTACAAGCTGCACGAGCGCATTGCGTTTGTCGTCCGGTACTTTCGTGCCCGATATAAACGTGCCCGGGTAGCCGTCGAGCGCCCCAGGCGAGAACACCATGAAAAAGTTCGGCCGGAATGAATCCCAATTGACCTCCCGCGTACTGGCGACCGTAGCTTCGACCGTCTGGCCTGCGACGTTGTAGGTAAGGACATCCCCCATCGCAACGCCGAGCTCTATGGCCGCTTCCTGTTCCAAGGACACGAGTGGCGGCCCCGAGTAATCTCCGGGCCACCATTCACCGTCCAGCAACTTGTTGGTCGGCGCAATGGTTTGTGACCAGGAGAGGTTTTGCTCGCGTTTCGCCATCCACTCTCCGCCATCGATGGGGTATTCGCGCTCGTTCACGTCTACGCCATTGATATACGTCATGCGCGCGCGGACCATTGGTACAAATTCCGGCGCATCGAGTCCATTTTCCTCGTAGATCGATGCAATCGACTCACGCTCCTGCGGCTGGACGTTAATCATGAACTGATTCGGCGCACTCTCGTCGAGTGTTCGTTGCCAGACTCCTAGGAGGTCGGTACGAACCAGTGTCAGCAACAACAACACCGTCAGTCCAAGGCCGAACGCGACCACCTGAACGGCACTGTCGCGCCCGCGGCGCGCCACGTTCGCGAGTCCGTAACGCCAGGCGATGCCAACACCACCGCGTGAGCGGCCAATCACGCTGACGAGGCCGCGACCCGCCACATACAATGTTGTCGAGACGACGCCCATTCCACCAAGCACAATCAACAACATCCGACCGTCACCGATTGCCTGATAGAGCATCACAGTGACGGCAACGAGCGATGTGCCCGCAACGAACAGTCGGGATGGCGGCGGCGGCATTTCATCATGGCGGAGCACGCGGAGCGGTGGTGTATTCCGCAATTGAATCAGTGACGGCATCGCAAAACCGATGAGCAGGATGAGCGCGCTGCCGCAGGCGAGAAATACCGGGGTCCATCCAACCGGCGGCAGATCGCTCTGAATGATGTCGGCGAGCATTTCTGTAACACCCATTTCGACAAAGAATCCGATTGCGCTGCCAATCGCAACGCCAAGGAAACCCAACATGATAAGTTGCACGGTTGCCGCCGATATCACGAACGTCTGGCTGGCACCCAGGCTCTTCATGAGCGCAACGGTATCCATACGCCGGTGCGCGTAGCGCCGGGCTGACATCGCGATTGCGACGGCGCTCAACAGCAGGCTGATCACGGCAGTCAACGACAGGAATCCCTGTGCACGATCCGCTGCATTGTTCGCACGGTCGCTACCCTCCTCACGGTTACGACTGCGAACATTGTCGGGCAATTGACCTTCGATCTCGTCATAAAAAGCATCGACATTATCGTCGAGACCTGCAACCAGCATTGCGTATCGAATGCGACTGCCATCGGATATGAGGCCGGTGGCACCCAGGTCTTCCATATTGAGCAGCAGTGATGGCGCCAGCGAGGAGAATCCGATGGACTGATCCGGGCGATACATCAACACCGCATCGACTGAAACTTCGAGTTCCCCGACCGAAATCCGATCACCAACATGGACTCCCAGTCGTGCCATCAGCGCGCTATCTGCCCAGATCGATCCCCGACTCGGCACACCCTCGGCGATGCGCTGATCGCCGAACAGGTTGTTCGCGATGCGAACCTGTCCACGCAGAGGATAACCGTCACTGACGACCTTGATCGTTGCAAGTGAACTAAGGTCATTCGCGAATACAACACTCGGAAAACTAGCGGTTTCGGCCGACTGGAGAATGTATTTCGCTGCCAAGTCATGCCATTCAGCAGGGATTGGCTCGGGCGTCCGGAACCGCAGATCTGCCGCAAGGATTTCGTTCGCCTGCCTTTCAACGGCCCGCCCGATCCGGTCGGTCATGAACCCTACTGCGGTCAATGCAGAAACCGCAAGTGCCACTGCAGCGAGGAGGACGATGACTTCGCCCGAACGCACCTCGCGTCCGAAACTCCTGATCGCATAGATAACCGCGGTCACACGACCGCCCGCTCGTCAGTCACGAGACACCCCGCGTCCAGGCCCAAGATACGATTACAACGGTTCGCAAGCGCTTGATCGTGGGTCACCAGAACGAGCGTCGTCGAGGAGTTGCGATTCAGTTCAAACATTAGTTCGACAACGTTGTCACCGGTGTGACTATCGAGGTTGCCGGTCGGCTCGTCGGCAAAAAGAACCGCAGGCTCCGTCGCGAACGCGCGTGCAATAGCCACCCGCTGTTTTTCTCCGCCCGACAACTGCGACGGGTAGTGACTCCACCTCTCGCCAAGGCCGACCTTCTGCATGATCTCGTCTGCTGCCTTCCTAGGTTCACTCTTGCCCGCCAGCTCTAATGGCAACATGACATTCTCGAGCGCATTCAATGACGGCACCAGGTGAAACGACTGAAAAACAAAACCGACACTCGCTGCACGAACAGCGGCGCGGCCGTCTTCGTCAAGATTTGTCAAATTGTTACTGTCGAGCCAGATTTCGCCCGATGTCGGCAAATCCAACCCGGCAAGCAAGGCGAGCAACGTTGATTTACCCGCACCCGATGCACCAACAACTGCTACCGAATCTCCCCTGTCAATCGCGAAACTGACCTCGGAAAGGATGGTCAGGGTACCTTCAGGGCTGCTAACCTGTTTACTGACGTTATTTGCGGCGAGGACCGCTTCTTTACTGGATAAGTTTTCCGACATGCGAAGAATTCTGACCTTTTTCATATGTTTTGTTGCTGTCACCGCGTATGCGGCAAACGTGCCAACCGTTCTCGCTTTCGGCGATAGTCTTTCCGCCGGGTACGGGCTGGATGTTGACCAATCATGGAC
>CAZWEW010000003.1:0-33335 GCA_964633055.1 uncultured Woeseia sp.
CGATTGTGGCGCTCTGTCCGGGTAAGGTTGCGCAAGTCGCTGGTGCATTGTCGGGCGCCGGCTACGAAATAATCGGAATGGAATCTGGCAAAGGATAGCGTGAACCAGTCATCGTCCAGAATTGTCTCGTCAGACGACGAGCCGCTTATCCTCGTCGATGCCGAGGACCGGCAAGTGGGGCGTCTCGACAAAGCAGCATGTCACGACGGCGACGGTATCTTGCACCGCGCCTTCTCGGTATTCCTTTTCGATAGTCAGGGTCACCTGCTCATCCAGAAGCGTGCTGCGGGCAAGAGACTCTGGCCAGACTACTGGTCGAACACCTGTTGCAGCCACCCGAGAGACGGAGAAACTCTCGAAATAGCCGTCGCGCGCCGGCTCAAGGACGAGCTTAGTACGAGCAGCGAGTTTCAGTTCGTCTACAAGTTCATTTACCGGGCAGGCTTTGGGAATATCGGGACCGAGCACGAACTCTGTCATGTTTACCTCGGGCGAGTGACCGGGGAGCCCGTCCCCAATGAAACCGAGATTGAGGCGCTTCGCTACATATCGGTAGAGGAACTGAACGACGAACTCGGATCGGTTCCAGAGACATTCACACCATGGTTCAAAATGGAATGGGAGCGACTCAATAGCGAGTTCGGCGACCAGATAGGTGCTTTAACCGCTTGCTCCCGTTAGACGGCTGTTAAATCTGTTCCAGGATGCGCATCACGGCTTCAGAATTTGTGCTTCAACCAACGTAGCGGTAATACTCGATACCAATGTCCTGAAACTGGCGCTCATCGCTTTGCCCTACCTTGTCGATCACGAACTCCTGTTGTGGCAGGTAGTCCAGATTAGTTGCGCGGCGACCGTCATGCATTGCGATGTATTGTGATTCATCCAAATCGATTGCGGATTCCATCGCTTTGCCGAATCCGATCTTTGACGTTGCCTGTCGCCAGCCTTCAGCGATGACGAATGGAATAACTTCAGCGGCATCGCCGCTGCCATAACCGAGTGTCAGAATTTCTTGGTCTGCCAAGTCGCGATCTTCATCTACGGCCTGTTCCAGGCCAGCAGCGATCCACGCAGGCAACGCGGCGGTATACAGATTACCGAGGTCCAGCATCGTGTCGCTGCCGAGCGCGAGCTTGTCAAGAATTTCGCGCCGATAGCGTCGCGCCGCGCGAAAAATCCGGAATACAGCCATCGTCAGCGGATAGACCTCGTAATTGAGCCGCTCCTGTTCAGCCAGCGAGACAATCTGTGGTTTGCTGTTCATCTCTGCCAGCAGCGCGTCGGGTTCGACGCCGGCTTCGTAACAGTACGACGCGAGTTCTCCGCGATCGGCAGCATCTCCACCACCCAACGCGAATAGGTAGGCGACGGCCCATCCGGTCTCCGGCATACGTCGGTACGGACGATGCAGGAAAACGGTTTCCAGCGACCGCAGGTAATCTGCGGCGTCAAGCCCTCGCTTTTCGTACATGTCGTTCAGCGCATGCAGGGTTTCATCGATGTAGCAGGTTGTCGAGTACTTGCCGTTGAAGACCGGGAAGTCCTGTACATGGTGACTCTCTGACCGATCCTGCCCACAAAACCGCAACATCGGTTTGCGGAAGTCCATAATGCGATAATCGGATGCGGACCCCGAATTGACCAGGTCGACAGCCGCCAGAGTCGGGTTTTCCTCCAGCAGCATAGCCACGGCGCCGGCACCCTGTGTCGGTTCGCCGCTCGAGCCACGCTGGTATTCCGCGATATCGGCACAGACGACAATCGCCTGGCCACCAGCACCGTCCAGCGCAAGGTGCCGTATCGCGCTCTTCATGCCGTAAACACCGCCCAGGCAGGCGTGCTTGAACTCAGGGACCTCGCAACTGCGCGCGATCGGCGGTTTGCCCTGCGCGGTAAGTGCCTGGTCAACCATTCCCTTGATGATGATCGCGCCAGCGGAATTGTCCGTGCTGGATTCGGTGCCCAATCCGAGAAACTTGACGCGTGCCGGATCGACATCGTACTGCTCGATTAGTCGCATCACGGCGGTGGCGGCCATGGTGTAGACGCTCTGGTCCGGGCTGCGGAGTCGAAAACTTCGACCGACGACTTCGCGAATCTTGGGCCAGTGGTTGTCGCTCCACTGACACCAGTCCTCGAGCCACACACGGAAAGGTGGGATATAGGCGGCCAGGCCGCTGATTCCTATGCGTTTTCTCTCCATGTTCCTGTTTCGGGTTTTTCCCGGTGGACTCGGAAAAGGCCAAGCCCCGAAATTCTAGTGGCAGTGGGCCCGTTGCTCAAGGGATTACTGCCTGTTCCGCTAATTTCGGGCTAGGTCGAGCAGGCCTCAAACAATGTGGTAAGTACCAAGATCAACATTAGCTCTGGGAAATAAGACGCTACCAGTAGCATGAATTTCGCCGATGTTATCCTATGGCCTTGTTCATAAACGCGTCTCATTACCAGCGAGCCATGCATCGAATTCTCCAATGATGGTGGAATCGACGTGATGTGTGACCTCGTAGACTGGCCCAATGTTTTCCAGCATTTTCTGGTCCGGTTGGGTGCCTGCTCATCGCTTCTTTTCTGTGGCTTTTTTCCGGGTCGTTTTCTTTTTTGTCTTCCTGTTGGGTGACTTTTTGGCAGATTTCTTCTTCGCGGTCGTCGAGGTAACGTTGACATCGGAACTTTGCTTGTAACCAAATTCTTCAGGCGCGAAGTCATCGACGGACATCAGGAACTGTAATTTTCCATTGTAGTCCCTGAGGTCGGCCGCTTCAGTCCCGCTTATGACCTCGGCCCGCTCCGCCTCGTCAATCTGGTGGCCGAGATATTCGCCGCGAATCAGTCCCTCTCGATGAGCCTGCTTGAGTTTAATCTCCAGTGGCAGGAATTTTTCGGATAGCTCGAGCGCTTCTTGCAAGAGGCCCAGATGACTCCCCGGTTCACGCGCCTTGTAGGCTTGTTCGCTCAGCCGCTCACGCGCTTCTCCGGTCTCTGTGATGAGCGCCACGAGTTTACGACCGAGATCATCCGTCGGTGATGAGTAGGTGCGGCCACGCGGAAAAATGACGCATCTCAGGAGAAATGCGGCCGGCCGGTTCGGTAAGTTTCTTAGGAGGCTGTGCAGCTGCTCCTGAGCGCAATACATCAAGGTGCGAACCGACCATTCGACGAGCGGGATGTCGGTTGCTCGTTGGCCCTGATTTTCAAAGTGTTTCAGTACCGCCGACGCGAGATACATGCAACTCAGCACATCACCGAGCCTGGCTGACAGCAATTCCCTGATTTTCAACTTGCCACCTACGGTTAGCATCGCGACGTCGGTCGTGAGTGCAAACGCAGCACTGTAGCGATTGACGTTCTGGTAGTAACGTCGTGTTGGCGTGTTCAATGGCACCCGCGAGAACTTCGCGTGCGTAAAGGCTAGGAAAAATGCGCGGGCTGCATTGCTGATGGCATATCCGATGTGTGAAAAGAGTGCGTCGTCGAATTCCACCAGTCCACGGTCGGTGTCTTTTTCCTGGGCGGCTTCAAGCTCTCGGAGTACGTAAGGATGGCAGCGCATCGCACCCTGGCCGAAGATGATCAGGCTCCTGGTCAGGATGTTGGCACCTTCGACGGTAATGGCGATCGGCGTTGCCATGTAGGGGTGCCCCGAATAATTACGCGGTCCCATCATGATGGCTTTACCGCCATGCACGTCCATCGTGTCGTTTGCGACTTTTCGGGCGAGTTCGGTGCAGTGATATTTGAGAATTGCAGACGGGACTGCTGGTTTTTCGCCCTGGTCGATTGCGCTGGAGGTCACCGAAACAGCAGCATTCATTATATAAGTGTGGCCGGCGATTCGGGCAAGCGCTTCTCCGACGCCGTCAAATCGGGCCACCGGCAGGCCGAACTGCCGCCGCAGCTGGGTATATGCGCCAGCTGCGTATGCGCCGGCTTGACTGCCGCCTGCTGCGCTAGACGGCAAGGTAATGGCGCGACCCACGGACAGTAATTCCACCAGCATTTTCCATCCCTTGCCTGCCATTTCCTTGCCGCCGATGATGTAGTCGAGCGGAACAAAGACATCCTTGCCGGATGTTGGGCCGTTTTGGAAAGGAATGTTGAGCGGATTGTGCCGGCGCCCTATTTCGACGCCGGGCATATTAGTTGGTATCAGTGCGGCCGTGATGCCGTACTCGTCCTGGTCACCGATCAGGTGATCGGGGTCGTAAAGCTTAAATGCGAGGCCGAGGACCGTCGCAATTGGTGCGAGCGTGATATACCGCTTTTCCCAGTTGAGCATAATACCAACGGTCTTCTTTCCCTTAAACGTGCCTTTGCAGATTACACCGCTGTCGATCAGCGCTGCAGCGTCAGAGCCTGCCTGCGGCGACGTTAGTGCAAAGCAGGGAATCTCGTCTCCGGATGCGAGGCCTGGCAACCAGCGGTCCTTCTGTTCATCCGTACCGTAGTGCAAGAGCAACTCGGCAGGTCCCAGCGAGTTGGGGACACCAACGGTGGACGATGCCACCGGACTTCGGCTGGCGAGTTTGGCAATCACCATTGCATTGGCGTAGGCCGAGAATTCGAGCCCGCCGAATTGCTTCGGAATGATCATCGCGAAGAACTTGTGTTTCTTCAGGAATGCCCAAGCTTCCGGCGGCAGGTCCCCACGCACATGGCTGATCTCCCAGTCGTCGAGCATCGAGCAGAATTCCTCGCAGGGTCCGTCGAGAAACTCTTGTTCTTCGCCCGACAATTTCGGCGCAGGCAGGGACAAGAGCTTGCCCCATTCGGGCATGCCGGAGAATAGCTCACCATCCCACCAGACGTTGCCTGCTTCCAGCGCGTCGCGTTCCGTGTCTGACATCGATGGCAACATCGTGCGATAGATGTCTAGTGCAGGGCGGGAAACCTTCTCCCGCCGAAACTCGACCAGGTTTGCGATGACGAGTATGCCGTAGACGATGATCAGCAAGAGCAGCCAGAGTGGGTGCCAGCCGCCGTACAGGAGGTAAGCGAGGAGTATCGCGCCGATCGCGACTGTGGACGAAAGGAGATTGACCCGATTGTAGGCCAGGTAAATTGCGCCGCCGAAAAACAGCAGGAACCAGAATAAACTGATCAGAAAGTCGGACACCAAAATTTCCTCAGGCCAGCGTGCGGGAATGTCCGTAACAACTGCAGGCTATCATCGGTTCACATATCCTGCCAGATGACGTCGTCGGCGACAGTGACGGAATTCGCACTTCTCCAACGGACGAGATTCAGGCTGCGGGCCTTGTCTACAAAAGCGATGCGATCGCTGCACGTTCCTCCCGCAGTTCCGCTTCGGTTGCATCCATTCGTGTCCGGCTGAACTCGTTGATATCAAGGCCCTGAACGATCTCATAGTCACCGCCGCGGCACCGAACGGGGTAAGAGTAGACGATTCCCTCGTCGATTCCATAACTGCCATCGGTTGGAATTCCCATGCTCACCCAGTCGTTCTCCGGGGTGCCGAGTGACCAGTCATGCATGTGGTCGATAGCTGCTGATGCAGCCGACGCAGCAGAAGAAGCGCCGCGAGCTTCGATAATGGCTGCGCCCCGTTGCTGCACCGTAGGAATAAATTCACCTGCGAGCCAATCCTCGTCGATAAGGTCCACTGCCTGTTGACCGGCGACGGTCGCATGGTAGATGTCCGGATACTGGCTTGCGGAGTGATTGCCCCATATTGTCATGCAACGAATATCGCCCACGTACGTGCCGGTCTTTGCGGCCAGCTGCGCGATCGCCCGGTTATGGTCGAGCCGTGTCATTGCCGTAAACCGTGATCGGTCGATGTCCGGTGCATTACTGCTCGCGATCAGTGCGTTGGTATTAGCAGGATTACCGACGACTAGGACGCGTATGTCACGGTTTGAATATTTGTTAATTGCCTCGCCCTGGGCAGAAAAGATCTGTGCATTGGCTTCCAGCAAATCCTTACGTTCCATTCCCGGGCCCCGTGGTCTGGCACCGACGAGCAAGGCGTAGTCGGCGTCGCGGAACGCAGCGTTTGCATCATCGGTCGCGACGATGCCTGCCAGCGTGGAAAAGGTACAATCGTTGAGTTCCATGGCGACGCCATCGAGTGCGGGCAGTGCCGGCGGAATTTCGAGTAACTGAAGAATGACCGACTGGTCTTCTCCGAGCATCTGGCCGGAGGCGATTCGAAAGGCCAGCTGATAACCGATTTGGCCGGCGGCGCCGGTAATTGTGACGCGAACGGGTTTTTTCATATCTGAATCGATTTTCTGAGGCGAATATTTATTATTAGGGCGCGCGATTCTAGCATCCGAATGCCGCGTAGGCATCCGTTGGAATCTACGGACTGTCGTGATAACGGATCGGACACCGAAAACTGCGGGAAAGGCCACCTCAACGGCTGCAGTCCAACCTCGATGGTCTGCGTCACCCTGCGCGATTCGAGGTCTCGAAAGTGTTGCCACAGTGACCGGTGGGCTCTCGTTCTACCCGCGGGCAGTACCGTTAGGCCGGCAGGAACGATGCACGGTGGAAATATTCCGGAACGGAATCCGGGTCGCGCCGGTCCGCGGTTGGTGGACGTAAGCTGCCCTGATCTGTTTAGAGTTGCCGGAACCGTTCAAGACTCACGGGTTTTCAAACAAAGGTTTGCAATTCGCCGCTCTGGTGTTATGGTTGTCTAAATCACTAATTCACTTACCCGGAGCTGGTTTGAGCATGCCGGTGCTGGATAAAACAAACAATAACAAGGGCCGGATCGAATGGACCTCAAATGGAATGAAGATCAGCCGATTTATCGGCAGCTGCGTGATCGGGTTGTAGCGATGATTCTTGAAGGTGTGCTTCGCGACGGCGATGCCCTGCCCTCCGTTCGCAATGTCGCTGCAGAATACCGGCTCAATCCATTGACAGTATTGAAGGGCTACCAGGAACTCGTTGACAAAGGTCTCGTTGAAAAGAAGCGTGGTCGCGGTATGTTCGTTAAAGAAGGTGCGCGAACCCAGTTATTCAAAAATGAGCGCCACCGGTTCATCAAAGAGGAGTGGCCCGTGATTGCGGCAACCATAGATCGTCTCGGACTTGATCCTGTGGAGTTGCTGGGAGCCATCAAGGCGTCCGGCGAGTCGGCGAAAGGGCGCGATAATGACTAGCCTCGTCAGCGCCCGAAACGTGTCCAAGCGCTTCGGTAAATTGCACGCTGTTGATGATGCCAGTTTCGACATCGAAAAAGGGCGGATTATGGGGCTGATCGAGCCTAACGGTGTGGGCAAGACGACGCTTCTCAAGGCGATGCTCGGACTGACTGTGAGGTAAGCCTGTCAGTTCTGGGTCTCGATCCGTTCAGAAAACGTCGGGAACTAATGCATAACATCTGCTTTATCGCTGACTTTGCGGTATTTCTCCGCATTAGCGTCGGGCACAAAAAAACCCGACGCATGGACAGGCTTTTTTATTATGGCTGGTTGCGATAATTAACTGTCTTCGCGTGCCCGATATGCCTGTACTTCTGCGTTGAACTGAGCGGCAAGCCTTTCCATTTCATCCACTGCCGCATTGTATTTTTTGTTGAGGATATCCTCGCGCTCCTGCTCGATCTCTGGCGCGAGGTCAGCAATAGTTTCTCGTCCCTGCTTTTCTTCCTCAACAATGCAATCTAGGTAAATTTCCATATCAGCAACGTATTTCCTGACACCGCGCTGTCCTTCGATCATCTGCTGATTACTTGCTGTATTCCCATTCGGAATCAGAACCCGTTCGGGGTAATCGCAGCCTAGTGCATGATTGGTGCTGAACAGGAAGGATACGCTGAGCGCAGTCTTTATCAATTTATTCATGTTCCTGACTTCGTGGTTGGCACCTGTTCGCAGACAGCGGCAGGCGGCAGAGTTGGCTTCATGGGTGCGTCTGGCTATTTAAGCATATCGACAACAGCGAGTGAATCGAATCCGCAAGAAGTCCTAGGGCGCTTTCTGCGCCGAGGTTGTCATGATGCCTTCGATGACCGCACCCTCTTGAACTGAGATCGCTGCGCCAAATACCGAGCCTGTGATCTTCGCTGTATTGCCAATTTCGACCTGACCCGTTGCGATGATGTCACCGTCAACGGTTCCGGCTATGATCACGTCGGTGGCCTGAATGACACCCGAGCAATGTCCGCCCCGGGCCAGGATAATTGTGCCATCCACATTGCATTCGCCCTCAACATCTCCATCGATCATGAATTTGCCTTTACCGGTCAGTATTCCCTCCAACTTGCATCCCTGACTGATCAGCGTGGTGGGGCCAGTCGATGCGTTACGCTTGCTTCGGTCATTTGAATTGTTCATGGGTTAAACTTCTCCTCGCTGGCGGCTCGCATACACTGTGGATGATACATGCTTGGCCGTTTCCTGATCTGATGTCCTGCGTGCCACGATAATTGTCCTGTGGACGACTATGTACACCTCTTGGTACGGATTTGCCCGCTTCCCGTCGGAATTCGTCGCACTTTGGTGCCGGTTAGTTTCTCGGATCGGTTTTTTTTCGAAAAAATAACTAAAAAACAACGATTTATAGAAATTTGCACATCATGATGGCAGATGTATAGTCCACGCATGAAGAGCAATTGCACAACGCAGGAGAAGGCTCGTTGAATCGGCACGTCAGTAGGAGGATCGATTGGTTTGCAGCTCGTGGCTCCTCCGGCGTCATTTCCGGCGGCAGGAAAGGTATCGAAAAAGAGTCCCTGCGCGTTTTCCCGGACGGCAGCCTCGCCGATACAAAACATCCGGCATTGCTGGGATCGGCGTTAACCAATGCCCACATTACAACGGATTTTTCGGAAGCGCTTCTGGAGTTTGTAACACCCGCCTATTCCAATACGTGGGAAACGCTTCGTGTCCTCTGCGAGATTCACCAGTTCACATATGAGAGGCTCGCTGACGAGTTGTTGTGGGTGACGAGCATGCCCTGCCTGATGACTGAGGACGATGACATCCCGCTTGCCCAGTATGGCTCGTCCAACGTCGGTCGGATGAAGACGGCATATCGCAACGGCCTTGGCTATCGCTACGGTCGTCGCATGCAGACGATTGCCGGTGTGCACTTCAACTATTCACTGCCGGACACGTTTTGGCAGGAGTATGAAGTACTGGAAGAGTCTACGATTGGCGGTGATGACTTCCGTTCCGCAGCTTACATGGCGCTCGTCAGGAATTTTCGGCGTTTCGGCTGGCTGGCCTTGTACCTTTTCGGTGCGTCACCTGCACTTTGCAAGTCTTTTCTTGGCGAAAGGAAAACCGACCTCGATAACTTTAACGACAATACGTTGTACCGGCCTTATGCAACTTCGCTGCGGATGAGTGATCTCGGCTACAGCAACAGTTCGCAGGCCGGGTTGAAAATCTCTATCAACGCTGTCGATGAATACATTGATGATCTGACACTCGCAATCTGCAAGGGCGACCCGGCATTCGAAAAGATCGGCGTCAAGGTCGATGGGGAGTACCGCCAACTTAGAGCGAGTCAACTGCAAATCGAGAATGAGTACTACAGTTCCATCCGCCCTAAGCGAGCCGCAAAATCGGGGGAAAGACCAACTGCGGCACTGCGCCGTGGCGGCGTTGAGTACGTCGAAGTACGTTCGATCGATCTGAACGTATTCGATCCGGTCGGCGTTAACCAGAATGCCATGCGTTTCCTGGAAGCATTCCTAGTCTACTGTCTGTTGCAGGACAGCCCACCAGTGGACGATAGTGCTTACGCCGAAATCGAGGTCAATCAGAGTCGGACTGCCAACGAGGGACGGAACCCCGATCTCAAGCTTATACGCGACGGCAAGGAAATCCCGCTCGTTGCTTGGGCGAGGGAAATTGTGACAGATGTGCGTGCTATTGCGGAAATCATCGACCGTGGCGAGGGGGGCAGCGATTACGTTCAGGCTGTAGATGCTCAGGCAGCGTTGATTGCAGAACCGGATGCGACTCCGTCGGCCCGAATTATTGAGGACATGCGCGAAAACCGGACCGGCTTCTACCACTTTGCAATGTCTTGTGCAGAGGGACACAAGGATTACTTTGCGGCGCTCGGCTCGCTTGAGGATGAGCGGCTTCGTATGTACTCGGACGAAGCTGCTGCTTCACTCGGGAGGCAGCAGGATATCGAAGCATCGGATGACATCGGTTTTGATGAGTATCTCGAACGCTACTACTCGGAACAGGGGTGTTCCGAGTAACCCACGGTTTCAGTCAGTTGATGAAAGCCATTTGTCTCTGGTCCGGACCTCGCAACGTCTCAACGGCGTTGATGTACAGCTTTGCACAGCGCCCGGACACGCGGATTGTTGATGAACCGCTTTACGGTCACTTTCTTAGAGTGACCGGCACGGTTCACCCGGGATGCGACGAAGTCATGGCTAGGGTCAATTGTGATGGCAATGCTGTGATGAAAAGTTTGCTCGCGGAATCTCCGGGCGGTCCTGACGTTCTGTTCATGAAGCAGATGGCCCATCACCTAGTAGATGTCGACAGGAGCTTTCTGGGCGCCACGGACAACATTTTCCTCATACGTGATCCGGAACAGATGTTGCCGTCGCTGACAATACGGTTACCGAACGCCAGTATTTTCGATACCGGGCTGAAGATGCAATGGGAGTTGTTCGGGGAATTGAAGGCCAGCGGGCAGGATCCGGCGATTGTCGATGCCCGAACGCTGTTGCTTGATCCGCAAGGTATATTGTCTGCGCTCTGCGTTCATCTCGGCATTCCCTTCTACAACGATATGTTGCACTGGGAGTCCGGACCTAGGGAGGAGGACGGGATCTGGGCGCGGCACTGGTATGAAACCGTCCATGAGAGCATCGGCTTCTCGGCGTACAAGCACAAGACAAACTTCCCGGCCCATCTGCGGCCGATGCTCGACGAGTGCGCGCCGTGGTATGACAAACTGTTGGATGAGGCTATCCGGGCGAGCGGCCCGGCCAACAAGAGGACAACAACGTGAAGCTACCTGATCAACGAAACGCCGATATCCTCGTTCACGTCAGCGGGCAACTGGTGCCACGCGCGGAGGCGCGCATCTCGGTCTTCGACAGCGTGGTGCAGGGCGGCGATGCTGTGTGGGAAGGCCTGCGCGTTTACAAGGGAAGAATTGCGGCACTCGGCAGTCATCTTGAGCGATTGCAGAACTCCGCGCATGCCCTGGCGTTTGCTTCGGTGCCGAATTTGGATGAAATTCGCGATGCCATATTTTCGACGCTCGAAGCGAATGGCATGACGGATGACACTCACATCCGACTGACGCTGACGCGTGGTGAAAAGATCACCTCGGGAATGAATCCAAATCTCAACCAGTCAGGCTGCTCGCTGATTGTACTAGCTGAATGGAAACGACCTTTTTATTCGGATGACGGTATCCGTGTTGTGACATCGGCAATTCGGCGTAACACGCCCCAATGTCTGGATTCGAAGATTCACCATAACAATCTGCTGAACAATATTCTCGCCAGCATCGATGCAAACGTTGCGGGGGTCGATAGTGCCGTCATGCTGGATGTGAACGGCTTCATTTCCGAAACTAACGACACCAATATTTTCATTGTATGTAATGGCGAACTTCTGACGCCGTTCGCTGATGCCTGTCTGCCGGGTATTACGCGACAGATGATTCTCGACATCGCCAGCGAGGAAGGGATAGCGGCGCTTGAGAAAAACCTTTCCCTGACCGAGCTTTACACGGCCGATGAGGCATTCACGACGGGCACGATGGGAGAATTGACACCGATCCTCGAAGCGGACGGCCGAACGGTCGGTGGCGGCAAAGCGGGTGAACTTACCAAACGGCTGCAAGCGCTGCATCGCACCTACGCTTACGAGCACGGCGAGAAGTTACCGTTCGTTTAGCCCGAGAATGGCATGAGTTGCCGGGTAAGATTGGTGCGGAGTGTTGCATATCCGAGCGTTTTTCCGGCTATACCAAGTCTTTCAGCGGTATGTTGGGATCGGCAAGCCGCGCTGGATCAATACGCACGTTTCCGGCGATGAGCAAGCGCCCCTGAATATAATCTCGTGGCGCATTGACCGCGTCCACTGCAATCAGCTTGCCATCCCTGAGATACAGGCAGGAAAACGAGTGCGTCGTCATATCGCCTCGCAGCACCACCTCGTCGTATCCTTGTGATACACCGGCAATTTGCAATTTTAGATCGTATTGATCAGACCAGAACCATGGTACCTGGGAATAGACGGTGTCTTTGCCGCAAAGATTGGCTGCTGCGGTCTTGGCCTGTTCGACAGCATTGTGGACGGACTCGAGTCGCAGAGATTTGCCGAGCTGGGAATTGGGATGCCAGGTGCAATCGCCGATTGCATAAATACTGGCATCGCTGGTTCGGCAATGATCATCGACGACGATCCCGTTGTCGGTAATTAATCCCGCCGCCTCGGCCAGTTCGGTGTTCGGCACGATCCCAACGCCGATGACCACCATATCCGTTGTGAGCGTTTCGCCATTATCCAGGATAACACCATCGATCCGGGTTTCACCTGCAAAGGCCGTGATACTTGTCGATGGCAAGATCTGTACGCCATGTTCGGAGTGGACAGATTCGTAGTATGCGGACAATTCTGGTGACACGACGCGGCTCATCACGCGGTTCTCCATCTCGACGACCGTGACCTTTTTGTCAAGCTGACGCGCGACCGCTGCAACCTCCAGGCCAATGTAGCCGGCCCCAATAATCGAAACGTGCTCGCTGTTCGACATGCTGGCTCGAATCGCGTTGACGTCGTCAATACCTCGTAAATAGTGAATTCCGTCGAGATCGGCCCCGGGCACGTCAAGTTGCCGGGGTCTGCTGCCCGTCGCAATAACGAGAGCATCGTAGTCATATGCCTTGCCGTCATTGGTCGCAATTTGCCTGGCATCTCGATCGATGACCATTACGCGACTGTTCAATACGGGGGATAAAGAAGGGTCGTCGTAAAACGCCGGCGGCTTCAGGAAGAGTCGCTCGGCGGAAAGTTCACCTGAAAGAAACTTTTTCGAAAGAGGTGGCCGTTGATACGGGTGCCAGTCTTCCTCTCCGACCAGGGTGATGTGACCCTTAAACTTCTTCTGCCGTAGCGACATGACGAGCTGGCCGGCACCGTGTCCGGCACCGATGATGACGATGTTTTTCATTGTCAGGATTCTACGTGTTCGGGAAATTTGGCGACAGCAATCTTAATTTGTCGCCTGCACTCGGTTATGCTCGCGCGATGGATATAAAGGCGATAAGAATTCACGAGTACGGCGGACCCGAAGTTTTGAAGTTCGAGTCCGTCGACATTCCGGAGCCCGGCGAGGGTGAGGCTTTGATTCGACATACGGCGATCGGGCTCAACTTCATCGATACCTATCACCGAACCGGCCTGTACCCGTTCGACCTGCCGCTGTCACTTGGTACGGAGGCGGCCGGCGTCGTAGAGTCGATCGGTCCCGGCGTCGGCGACGTTTCGCCCGGCGATCGGGTCGTTTATACGGGTTTGCCGTTGGGTGCCTATTCAACAGCCAGAATTTATCCCGCTGACCGCTTGGTACCGATTCCTGACGGGATTACCGACGAGGATGCGGCGGCAGTTTTGCTGAAGGGGCTGACCGCGTGGTACCTGCTTCGCCGCAGCTACCCTGTGAAATCCGGCGATACGGTGCTGTTGTATGCTGCCGCAGGCGGAGTTGGTTCCATTGCTGCGCAATGGGCCCGGCATCTTGGTGCGACCGTGATCGGTGTCGTGAGTACCGACGAAAAGGCGGATCGCGGGCGAGACAAGGGTTGCGCCCATATCATTATGTCTGACAATGCGGATATTGCGTTGACAGTCAAGGAGTTGACGGGGGGCAAGGGCGTCGCCGCGGTGTACGACTCTATCGGGAAGGATACCTTCATGAAGTCGCTCGATTGTCTCAGGCCTCATGGCGTCATGGTGACATTCGGTAACGCAACCGGGCCGGTGGACCCGTTTGCTCCGGCGGAACTGGCGAAACGGCATTCACTCTACGTCACGCGACCGGTGCTGTTCGATTTCATCGCAAACAGAGACGCATTGCTTAGTGCGTCGAGAGAACTGTTTGGCGTCATGTTGGAAGGGACTGTGAGCGTCGATGTGAACCAGCACTACGCACTGAAAGATGCCGCACAGGCGCACATCGACCTAGAGGGCCGCAAAACGACCGGATCGACGATCATCCTTCCGTAAATCAGGGCGAGACCGACGTTAAGGGCCAGAATATAGGCAGTAGCACCATGACGACGATAAAGACGACTATCGTCAGCGGTAGGCCAACCTTGATGTAGTCCACAAATCGGTAGCCGCCGGGACCCATAACCAGGATGTTGGCGGGGTGAGAGATCGGGCTTGTGAAGCTGGCCGAAGCTGCCATCGCGATCGCCATCATTGCGGTTTCAGGTGAAAATCCCATTTCCGCCATCGCAGATAGGACGATTGGCGACATGAGTACAACCAGTGCGGCAGTCGGAATGATCATTGTCGCCATTGCGGTCAGAAAGTATAGGCCTGCGATGACCGGCCACGGACCCGCATCACCCAGCAACACCATTACCTGGTTGGCAAGATACGAGGCAGCGCCCGTATCCTGCATCGCTGTACCTAGGGGCAACATCCCGGCAATCAGAAAAATCGCCCGCCAGTCGATAGCGCGATACGCTTCCTCCATTGTCAGGCACCCCGTCAGCACCATGATGCTGCACCCGACGACGGCGGCGATGGCTATCGGGGCCTCCACGAACATTACACTCAGGACAACGCCGAGCATGATCAGTGCAGCGAGCGGCGCACGCTGCGTGTCGGGCGGTGCCTGACCGAGCGGCGTCAGTATCAGGAAATCCGGATCATTGCTGATCAGCTGCAGGCGATCGTGTGGCCCGAGCATCAGCAGGGCATCGCCCACCTGCAGGCGCACTTCCGACAGGTCGTCCCCGATTGGACCACCTTCGCGCCAGATGCCGGCGAGCTCGATACCGTAGCGTTCGCGAAAATTGAGTTCGCCGACTGTTTTGCCGGCAAGGCCGGATCGGGGATCGAGTGTGGCATCCATGAGGGTCAGGCGCTCGGACTCGAGTGCACCGAGATTCGGCGCCACTTTCGTTTCGACCTCGAGTTCCTGCAATCCACGCAGTACGTCCAGATCCCCGTGCTGCCCCTCGATTAGCAGCAGGTCGCCGCCTTCGAGGATCTCGTCGCCTCGTGGCATTACCTTGAGCTTGCCGTCCCGGAAGATGGACACGACGCGAAAGTCGAATACGTCGGCGAGGCGGCTCTTCTCTAGCGTCGCTTCGGCGAGATAGCTGTTTTTCGGTAGGCGAACAACGAACATCCGCTCGTCGGTGTTGTACTGCTCCAGTAATTCCTCGTCGGTTAATCGTTTCGCCTCGTCAAAATCGGCGAATCGATCGAGGTCGTCGACATTCTCCACCTCGCCTTGGACAAGAATCCGGTCTCCCGCCCGAAACGGAACATAGGCGAGATTCGTTAATCGATACCGGTTTCGACGATAAACGCCGACGACGCTAATGTTGAATTGGGACCGAAACCCGGAGTGCCGGACCAATTCTCCGACCAGGGGAGATCCTTCGGCGAGCGTTACTTCGGCATACGCTACTTTGGCGGCGACCATGGATTTCAGCACCGGTGCTTCGCGCTCGATGACGAGGTCGCTCCATCGCTGCAGTTCCTTGAACTGGTCTACTCGACCCTGGACGAGAACACCGTCGCCACCACGAAGTACCGTCTGTCGGCTCGGCAACGCCTCGTTTCGGCCGAATCGAATCAGTGCGAGAATGATGAGGCCGGTCGATGGACCGATCCGCGTTTCGCTCAGTGTTTTGCCCACCAAGATCGAGTCCATTGGTACTCGCAGCAAGAAAGTGCGTTCCTGAAGTTTGTATCGATTCCGCAAGCTGCGCTGACTTTGATGTCGACCACGATCCACCTTGGTTTTCGGCAACATAATGCGACCGATGATCGCAACGAAAATGACGCCGACGACCATAACGACGCCACCGACCGGCGTGAAATCGAATAACGTGAACGGCTGATAGCCGCTCTGCGACATCACTTCGCTGACCAACAGGTTCGGCGGTGTGCCGATCTGGGTCATCAGACCACCAAGGAGGGTGGCATAAGCGAGTGGCATCAACAGCCTGGACGGTGAGATCCCGGTGCGTCGGGCGACCTCGACGACGACCGGGAGCATCAACGCGGCGACACCGATATTGTTCATGAATGCAGACAGCACCGCTGCCGTCACCATGATCACGAAGATCATCGCGATTTCCCGATGCCCGGCGAGTCGCATGATCTGTGTGCCGATGATGTCCGCTATCCCCGTACGGGTCAGACCCGCACTCAGGATGAACATGGCCCAGACGGTGATGACGGCGCTGTTTGAGAACCCTGCGAAGGCTTCGGAGGTCGTGACGAGGCCGGTGACCGCAAGTGCGGACAAAACCAGCAGGGCGACCAGGTCCATCCTTATGACTTCGCTAACGAATAGAATCAGCGAGATGACAAGAATGCCGAGGATGAGTCCTATCTCAAATGTCATTAAGCGAAGTGGCCTGTACTACCGGTGAGTCATCAATGAGAATGTAGCGGTTTTATGCACGACGCTAACATCATGAACCAGCCAGCTTTTGTCGGCAAATGACGACATCAAAAATTTATTCGCCTCGTGTCGAGCCGACGTCTGCATGGCACGATATCCGGGGCGTTCGATACCACGCCAACGAATGGGGAGACCGCGATCAACCGCTGCTCGTTTTGCTACATGGCTGGGGAGACTGCGGTGCTTCATTTCAGTTCATGGTCGATGCACTTCAGAACGACTGGTTCGTCGTCGCGCCCGATTTCCGCGGCTTCGGGTTGTCGGACTTACGCTGTGAGAGCTACTGGTTCCCTGACTATTTCGCCGATCTGGATGCCCTGTTGTCGATCTACCAGCCTGACGAGGCAGTCAATTTGCTCGGACACAGCATGGGCGCCAACGCAGCGGGCATCTATGCCGGAGTTTTTCCCGAGAGGGTACGTGCGTTCGTGAATGTCGAGGGGTTCGGCCTTGCTGACAGCGATCCGGCCAATGCACCGGATAATTTCCGCAGCTGGATTGTACAGTCACGAACAATGCCGGCCTATCGCGAGTACACAACGTTCGACGAATTGGCCGAGCGAATCCGGCACCACGCGCCTCGGATGTCGATGCGACAGGCGCGGTTCGTGGCAAACCATTGGGCGGACCGCGGTGGCGACGGCATCATTCGACTGCATGCGGATCCGGCACACAAGTTGCCGAATGCGGTGCAGTATCGTCGTGCCGAAGCCGAAGCCTGCTGGAGCAGGGTGACTGCGCCCGTTTTGCTCGTCGTCGGCGAAAAAACCGACTTCAAAGCCGCGATAAAGAAGTGGCTGGACCCCGACGAATCCCGCCGGCCGTTCCACGGTGCGGCGTTGGCGGAAATGCCGGACGCCGGCCACATGGTGCATTTCGAGGCGCCGATCGAACTCGCCAGAGCGACCGAGGCTTTTCTTGTCCGAGCTTGATCCGAGTGTTGTGTAAATTTATACAGCACTGTATAAAAACCCAGATATGGGAACTGTAGCATCCGAATCCTCCGTGAAAGATCAGGTTTGCGAGGAAGAATGGGAATTGCGGGTCAATCTCGCAGCCTGTTATCGACTGATCGCGATGTATGGCTGGGATGACCTAATTTTTACCCACATCTCTGCACGGGCGCCGGGGTCTGAAGATCATTTCCTGATCAATGCCTACGGACTCCTTTTCGAGGAGATGACGGCGTCGAGCTTGGTGAAGGTCGATCTTGACGGCGAGATCGTGCAGGAGACACCTTATTTCATCAATCCGGCTGGGTTTACGATTCACAGCGCTGTACACGCAGCTCGAGAAGATGCCGGTTGCGTCCTGCATACCCACACCCGCGCGGGTGTTGCGGTTTCAGCTCAGCGGGAGGGTCTCCTGCCGATTTCACAAATCTCTGCGGTCGTACTTTCGGCGCTGTCATATCACGATTACGAGGGCATCGCGCTGAACGAGGACGAAAAGCCGCGGCTGGTTGCCGACCTTGGCGACAACAACTTTTTCATGCTGCGAAATCACGGGTTGTTGACCGTTGGTGAGACCATTTCGGACGCATTCCTCTTCATGTACGCGTTGGAGACGGCATGTCAGATTCAGTTGGGTGCCCAAGCAGGCGGCGGTGACTTGATTCCCGTCAACAAGGTGATTCTGGATGGCATGAAAGCGCAAGTCGAAGCAGTATTGAAGGGATTTGGTGGCGACCTAGCATGGCCTGGTCTCTTGAGGAAGCTGGACCGCAAGGATCCGTCTTACCGGACATAGACGCCTTTCATCAGGTCTGCGCCCGCTTGATCAGGCACGCTGTCACCGAACGGGCAAAACGATCACGCAAGAAACATCCGGTAGGCCGGGTTATCGCTTTCTTCGAAGTGCGTGTAACCCAGTTTCGAAAGATATGTTTCGAGTTCTCCGGATTCATCGTCGGGTACCTGGATGCCCACCAGAACCCGGCCATAGTCGGATCCGTGGTTTCGGTAATGGAACAGGCTGATGTTCCAGTTGTTTCCGATCGCTTTGAGGAAGTCGAGTAGCGCGCCGGAACGCTCTGGGAATTCGAACCGGAACAGGCGCTCGTTTTTGAGATTGGCAGCACTACCGCCGACCATGTGGCGAATGTGCAGCTTGGTCATTTCGTCATTGCTGAGGTCGGCTAGGGGATAACCGAGATTTGTCAATCGGTCGATCAGTTCGCTGTGTTCATCGGCGCCCCGGCGCAATTGCACCCCGACGAAAATATGGGCGTTCTTCTCATCGTTGTACCGATAGTTGAATTCGGTGATGCCTCGGCGTTCCAGTGCTTCGCAAAATTTTCGGAAGCTGCCCCGTTTTTCCGGAATTTGAACTGCGAGGAGGACCTCTTGCTCCTCGCCGACCGCTGCGCGTTCGGCAATGTGTCGAAGCCGATCGAAGTTCACGTTTGCACCGCAGTTGATGACGACGAACTCCTCGTCGCTTGTGCCGGTCTCGGCGACATACTTCTTCATGCCGGCAACGGCTAGTGCGCCAGCGGGTTCAACGATGGACCGAGTGTCCTCGAAGATGTCTTTGATGCCCGCGCAGATCTGGTCGGTATCGACTGTGACGATGTCGTCGACGTGCGCTTTGCAGAGTCGGAATGTTTCGTCCCCGACACGCTTGACGGCGACACCATCGGCAAAAATACCGACGTGATCCAGAACGACCGGCTCCCCTGACTCGATTGAACGTTTCATGGCCGCCGAATCCTCTGGCTCGACGCCGATAATCTTGAGATCGGGTCTCTTGTACTTCAGGTATACAGCGATGCCACCGATCAGTCCGCCACCGCCGATGGGAACGAAAACGGCAGTTACGTTGTCGTCCATCTGCTCAACTAATTCCCTGCCGATCGTTCCCTGTCCAGCGATGACGGCCGGATCGTCGAAAGGATGGATGAATGTTAGGCCCCGTTCCTCCTGCAGGTCGATGGCCCTTGCGTGCGCCTCATCGTAATTGTCGCCGTGCAACACGACGTTTCCGCCGAGCGCAGCAACGGCATCTATCTTGATCGAGGGCGTGGTGAGCGGCATGACAATCGTCGCAGGAATACCACGTCGCTTCGCCGCAAGCGCGACGCCCTGAGCATGGTTGCCTGCAGAGCTGCATATGACACCGGCCCTGACCGCTTCTGCCGGCAATGTCGAAAGTTTGTTGTATGCGCCCCGTAGCTTGAACGAGAAAACGGGTTGCAGGTCCTCGCGTTTCATGAGCACACGATTACCCAGCCGTTCGGTCAAATTGGCCGCCAGCTCCAGTGGCGATTCGCAGGCTACGTCGTAAACTGTAGCTTCGTCGATCAGCCGGATGTAGTCGTCAACTGTCATGAAACAACAAAGAGTATCGTATCGACGCGGGGTCAGCGAAGGTTTTGAGATTAACCGACAATGTCTTTGTCCGGTATTCACTAAGATTGACCTGTCGCGAGAAAACTAACGGGATGATGCAACTGACCTATCGTCAGTTTGCCCGGGAATCCGGACATGCGAAGCTGCCATTCGGCCGATCCGGGAAATTCGCTTTTCAGACGGGCTGCGATGAGAGCGGCTGGCTAGGCAGTCGGATTCGGAATGGATGGTGGATGTTGTGCACGTCCCTCGAATTAGCAATCTGGACAGCCCGCTTCCATAATCTGCTGGATGATCGCAGACACGGTGAGACGAACGCTTTACCCGCCCATCGAACCCAGACGAACCGGGTTTCTCGAGGTCTATGGCGGTCACCGTATCTATTATGAGGAATGTGGTGATCCGAACGGCAAACCAGTTGTCTTTCTCCATGGCGGTCCTGGCGGCGGTTGCGGCGAGAACATGCGACGCTTCTGGAATCCGGAGATATACCGAATCATCCTGTTCGACCAGCGGGGCTGCGGGCGAAGCACGCCGCACGCGTGCCTCGAGCACAATACGACCTGGGACCTCGTCAACGACATTGAGGCTCTGCGGGTTGCCATGGATGTTGATCAGTGGCAGGTGTTCGGCGGTTCTTGGGGCAGCACGTTGGCGCTGGCGTACAGCCAGTCAAACCCTGACCGGGTGTCCGAACTCATCCTGCGAGGTATCTTCATGCTACGAGAGAAAGAGCTCCGGTGGTTCTACCAGCAGGGCGCGAGCGAGATGTTTCCGGACCTGTGGCAGGCCTATCTGGCGCCGATTCCTCCGGCCGAGCGTGGCGATTTACTGAGAGCCTATTATAGGCAGCTGACGAGCGATGACGCGACTGTTCGCCATATTGCCGCTGCGGCGTGGTCGATATGGGAAGGAAAAACCAGTACGCTCATGCCCAATGCGAAATCGGCCGAGGAGTTTGAAGATACTAAAACGGCCTTAGCACTGGCGCGAATCGAAAGTCACTATTTTGTTAATAAGGGTTTCATGGACGAGAATCAGCTGATCGACAACGTCGGTCGTGTTCGTAACATTCCAACAGTGATCGTCCAGGGACGGTACGATGTCATCTGCCCGGTCGTCTCTGCATGGGAGCTCGCCGCCGCATTCCCGGAGGCGACGCTTCGAATCGTGCCGGACGCCGGTCACGCCGCTTTTGAGCCCGGCATCGTCCATGAATTGGTCATGGCAACTGATGCTTTTGCCTGACCGACAATCAAAATGAACCAACTACTAATCACCAATGCGCGCCTTGTCAACGAAGGTGAAATTCGTGACGCCGATGTCCTGATTCGCGGTGATCGGATTCAGAAGATTGATTCCGGCATCGATGCGGCTGACAACGTTGAAGTCCTGGATGCCGAAGGAAAGATGTTGCTGCCTGGCATGATCGACGACCAGGTCCATTTCCGAGAGCCTGGCCTGACGCACAAGGGCGACCTTGCTACCGAATCTGCAGCTGCCGTTGCCGGCGGCATCACAAGCTTCATGGACATGCCGAACGTCAATCCACAGACGACGACGCGCGACGCGCTTGCGGACAAGTACAGGATCGCCGAGGGACGATGCCATGCCAACTACGGTTTCCATTTCGGTGCGACCAATCGGAACATCGAGGAAATCAAGGCGCTGCAGGTTGGCGAAGCGACCGGTATTAAGGCATTCATGGGTGCCTCAACTGGCGACATGCTGGTGGACGATCCCGAGGCTCTGGATCTCCTTTTCCAGCATGCGCCGTTGATCATCCTGACCCATTGCGAGCACTCGCCGACCATCTGGGACAACGAGGCGAAGGCGAAGGCGGAATTCGGTGAGGACGTTCCGATGGAGGAGCACCCGAATATTCGCTCTGCAAATGCTTGCCTGCTTTCGTCCAGTCAGGCCGTCGACCTTGCCCGGCGCCACGATGCCCTGTTGCACGTATTGCACCTTACGACAGCAATCGAGATGGGGTTGTTCTCGAAAGGTCATCGCAGCGAGAAACGCATCACCGCCGAAGTGTGCGTTCATCACCTTTGGTTCGACGAGAGCCGCTACCGGGAACTTGGCACGAAGATCAAGTGCAACCCGGCGATCAAGGGTGCCAACGACAAATCGGCGCTCATCAAGGCGGTCAATGAAAATCGCATCGACGTTATTGCAACCGACCATGCCCCCCATACAATTGCGGAAAAGGGCGAGACGTATTTCAAGGCGCCAGCCGGCATGCCGATCGTGCAGCACGTCATGCTTTGCCTCTTTGACATGGCTGATGATGGCCTGTTCGGCTACGAACGCATTGTCGACAAGACTGCGCATGCGCCCGCGGACATTTTCGGGGTGGTCGATCGGGGCTATGTCCGCGAGGGGTATTTCGCTGACCTGGTGTTGATGGATCCGCACAAGCCAACCAACGTGCAGTCGGCCGACCTGTTCGCAAAGTGCCAATGGTCACCATTCGAAGGCCATACCTTCCGCTCGAGTGTCGACACGACCATCGTCAACGGGAACATTGCCTACCAGGGTGGACAATTGGCCGGTGAAATTTCGGGTGTCCGGATGGAGTGCGGCCGGGCACGATGAACAACAGACCGCGCTGACGATGGGTGTGTCGAACGATTCGATGCAACATAACTGCAAAACTGTTTACTTTCCGGACCAGCCCGCTATCCTACTCGAAACAGGCGGTAGCTATAGAAATCGGCGGAGCGAAGGAGCGCATTCCGGATAAGATTCGAATGAAGCCAACCGATACATCCAATCCGGATTATTTCCACAAAGTCGTTGACTGTCAGTGGGCCTGTCCCACTCACACTGACGTTCCCGGCTATATCCGCCTGATCGCCCAGGGCGAATTCTCCGATGCCTACATGCTGAATCGGAAGTCGAACGTCTTCCCGGGCATCTTGGGGCGGGTATGTGACCGGCCCTGCGAACCCGCTTGCCGCCGTGTTCGGGTGGAGGAGACGGCCGTTGCGATCTGCCGCCTTAAGCGTGTTGCAGCCGATCACCGGGATGACATAACGGCACGATTGCCCATGGCGCCCGACAAGACCAATGGCAAGAAGGTTGCATTGCTGGGCGCGGGCTGCGCATCGCTGGCGGTGGCGAATGATCTCCTGCCACTTGGCTATGAAATAACGATTTTCGAACAGCATGAGACGACCGGCGGCCTCATGCGGACAAACATTCCGCAGTTTCGCCTGCCGCCTGAGGTTCTCGACGAAGAGATTGGTTACATCATTGACATGGGGGCTGACCTGAGGCTCGGCCATCGTATCGACAGCCTTAAGGACTTGCTCGATAACGGCGGCTTCGACGCCATATTCGTTGGCACTGGCGCGCCGCGTGGCAAGGAATTGGAATTGCCGGGTCGCCACGATACCGGGAATATCCACATCGGCATCGACTGGCTCGAATCAGTCGCGTTCGAGCATACGAAGTCAATCGGCGAAAACGTATTGATCATTGGCGTGGGCAATACCGCAATGGATTGCTGCCGCACGTCACTGCGGATCGGAAGCAAGAACGTCAAGGTTATGGCACGCAAGCCGCGCGGCTTCTTCAAGGCATCGGACTGGGAGCTCGAAGACGCCGAGGAAGAAGATGTCGAAATCATCGTGAATCATTCGCCGAAAGAATTTCTGGTCGAAGGTGGCAAGCTCGTCGGTATGAAGTTCGATCAGATGGAATACAACATCGACGAAGATGGTCGCATTGATCGTGGCAAGTCGGTCGGCGAGGTCACGATTCCTTGCGACGATGTCATCCTCGCGATCGGTCAGGACAACGCGTTCCCATGGATTGAACGTGATATCGGTATCGAGTTCAACGAGTGGGATTGCCCGGTCGTGGACAAGACCACTTTCATGTGTTCTCGCGAAGGCACCTTCTTCGGCGGTGATGCTGCGTGGGGCCCGGAAAATATTATCTGGGCTGTGGCACACGCTCACGAAGCGGCAATCTCGATTCACAAGTATTGCAATGGTCAGGACCTGAACGACCGCCTGCCGCGGGGCATGAATCTGGTCAGCCAGAAGATGGGTATCCACGAGTGGAGCTTCTCGAACAATTACGACTCTGCGGAACGACGTCTGATGCCGCACGTTGATTTGAAAGAGCGCTTTAAGAAACTAGATATCGAGGTGGAACTCGGTTTTACGCTTGAACAGACGATCAAGGAAGTTGAGCGTTGCCTGAACTGCGATATCCAGACTGTGTTCACGACCAGTCTTTGCATCGAGTGCGACGCGTGTATCGACGTGTGCCCGGTCAATTGCCTGACGATCACCGAGAATGGTGACGAAGATGATTTGAGGATGCGGCTGTCTGCGCCCGCCGAGAACCACGAGCAGGACCTCTATGTTTCCGATAGCCTGCCGCAAACTGGGCGTGTCATGGTCAAGGATGAAGATCTCTGCGTGCATTGCAGCCTGTGTGCCGAGCGGTGTCCCACCGGTGCCTGGGATATGCAGAAATCCGATATCCTGATTCCACACGTTAAGAACGAAGCGGACACCGGGGAGCCGCAGCGTATCAGCGCTACCGGTGCATGACTCAAGGACTGTCAATCGTGCCATCAGTCAACGATGTTGTTATCAAGATAGGCACGGTTAACGGCACCGGGTCAGCCAGCGCGAACGGCCTGCTCATGAAGGCGATCTTCCGCATGGGCATTCCGGTTGTTGGCAAAAACTATTTTCCATCCAACATCCAGGGCCTGCCTACCTGGTACGAGATTCGCGTGACCGGCGACGGATATCAGGCCCGCACGGAACGCGTCGACCTGATGATAGCGATGAACGTGCAGACCTACGTGGAAGATATGGCTGCCGTCAGGCCCGGTGGGTGGCTGATCTACGATTCAACCTGGCCACGGAGCCGATTGCTCGATCGTGAAGACATCAACATCCTGGGCGTCCCGTTGTCCCGGATGAGCAACGAACACTTCGATGCGGCGCGGGTCCGCATCCTGATGAAGAATATCGCCTACGTCGGTGTCGTCGCGGCATTACTCGACATCGATCTCGACGTGATCAAGACGCTGCTGTCGGAGACATTCGCGTCGAAAACTCACCTCGTTGATTCGAACCTCGAAGCAATTCGTCTTGGTTACGATTTCGCGACCGAGAATTTCCAGTGCCCGCTGCCGGTAAGAGTCGAGAAGATGGACGGGACTACGGACCACATCATTATAGACGGTAATACGGCGGCCGGTCTTGGTTGTGTCTATGCCGGTGCGACGGTGGGTGCGTGGTACCCGATTACGCCATCGACGTCCCTGATGGACGCATTCAAGATGTTTTGCCGGCAATACCGTACCGATGAGGACGGCACGAAGCGCTATTGTATTGTGCAGGCGGAGGACGAACTCGCGGCAATCGGTGTCGTGCTCGGCGCGGCCTGGAACGGTGCGCGCGCATTTACACCGACCAGCGGTCCCGGTATTTCGCTGATGAACGAATTTATTGGCTTCGCATATTATGCGGAAGTGCCGGCAGTCATATTCAACGTGCAGCGCACGGGTCCTTCGACCGGTATGCCGACGCGCACACAGCAGTGTGACCTGATCTCCTGTGCCTACGCCTCGCACGGAGATACCAGGCATGTCCTTCTGTTTCCAGCAAACCCTGAGGAATGTTTCTACATGGTTCCACAGGCGTTCGACCTGGCTGACCGTTTGCAAACACCGGTCATGGTACTGTCGGACCTCGATGTCGGTATGAACGACTGGATGTGTCCGGACCTCCAGTGGGATGAAAACTACGTGCCGGACAAAGGCAAAGTGCTCTCCGCCGACGAACTCGAAGGCATGGACAAGTTTTATCGGTACCTGGATGTTGACGGTGATGGTATTACCTACCGAACATTGCCTGGGGATCATCCGAAGGGTGCGTACTTTACACGCGGATCCGGGCACACCAAGTTTGGAGGTTATACCGAGGATGCCGACGATTATCAGGAAGTCGTAGACCGTCTCCTCGTTAAGTGGGAAACAGCTCGCACCCTGGTCCCCGAGGCAGAGATTGAGTACTCGAAGTTCAATAAGACGGCAATTCTCACACTTGGCAGCTGTGACGGGGCGGCGAAAGAAGCGATGGCCCGGCTGGGCGACCGGAACATCAACCTCAACTATTGTCGGGTGAAGGCATTCCCGTTCACCAATGCTGTGCGCGACTTTATTGAAAAGCACGAGCATGTTTATGTTGTGGAACAGAATCGTGATGCACAGCTCCGATCGTTGCTGATGCTCGACAGCGCCGCCGACCCCGAAAAGCTGGTGTCGATGTTGCACTACAACGGTTTGCCGATCAGTGCGGAGTTCATTGTAGAGCGCGTCGTTGAGGAAACGGCCAGGGGGCAGGCAGCGTGAGCTACGGAGCACTGCGATGAGTTACATAGAAAAACCGAAGGTTTCTCACCCGAAAATGCCGCGCAACAAGCTCGGCCTCACGGTTCGGGATTATGAAGGTGGTGTATCGACGCTGTGTGCCGGTTGCGGTCACGACTCGATCACTGCGGCGATCATCCAGGCCGTGTTCGAGCTGGACATCGAACCGCACAAGCTCGCCAAGATGAGCGGCATCGGCTGTTCGTCAAAGACGCCCGCCTACTTCGTCAGTCAATCGCACGGTTTCAACTCGGTACACGGGCGCATGGCGTCGGTCACGACCGGCGGTAATGCGGCGAATCACGATCTCACATATATCGGCGTCTCGGGAGATGGTGACTCGCTGTCCATCGGCATGGGACAGTTCGCGCACGTGATCCGGCGCAACCTGAACATGTGCTACCTCATCGAGAATAATGGCGTCTACGGGCTGACGAAGGGCCAATATTCTGCGTCCGCCGATGTCGGCAGCGTCGCGAAAAAGGCCAAACCCAACCGACTGATGCCGATTGACCCGGTCAGCACGGCGATCGGTCTCGGAGCCACCTATATCGCGAGAAGTTTCTCCGGAGACAAGCAACAGCTCGTGCCGTTGATCAAGGGTGCGCTGACCCACAAGGGTTTTGCATTGCTCGATGTCATCAGTCCCTGCGTGACGTTCAACGATAACGAAGGCTCTACCAAGAGCTATGCGCACACCCGCAAGCATTTCCATCACGTCATCGACGCGGATTACATTGCACCGAGGGAGGAGATTGTTGCCGCCTATAACGAGGGTGAGGCGATGCCGGTCCAGTTACACGATGGTAGCAAGATCGTATTCCGCAAAGTCGACAAGGACTATGATCCCACCAGCCGCGCAGCCGCATTTTCATTCCTGCGTAACAGCATTAACCGGGGAGAGATTATCACCGGGCTTCTCTATATCGACGAGGGCACTGGCGACATGCATTCAGAGAACAAAACGATTGAGACGCCCCTTTCGCAAGTGCCGTATGAAGACCTGCGTCCGGCAAAGGGCGAGCTCAAGTCTCTGATGAATCGCTACCGCTGATCAACCGGGACAACTGTTCGAAAAAAACCGCGCTGCCGAGTAAACTCCGCTGATCAACAGCCGGAGCAATAACGATGGACAAAACCAGGCGCCGAATACTCAAGACCAGCTTGCTTGGCACCGCCGCAATCGCGTCCGGCTGTAGCATGGAGACCACAGAGCAAACCGGCGTCTCCGGGACCACAGCTTTCGGGACCCCATTGAAAATACTCATTCTCGGCGGCACAGGGTTCATTGGACCGCACATGGTGCGCGAAGGCTTGCGTCGTGGTCACGTCATCGAACTGTTCAATCGTGGTCGCACGAATAGCGAGCTGTTCCCTGACCTCAAGTTGTACAAGGGAGATCGTGACGGGGGCTTAAGCGTTCTTGAGGGTGGAGAATGGGATGTTGTGATCGACAATTCCGGCTACGTGCCGCGGCACGTCGAGGACTCCGCACGTATGCTGGCGCCCATCGTGTCCCACTACTGCTATATCTCGACAATTTCTGTGTACGGCGACATGACATCCGGTCCGATCGACGAGGACTCGGCCGTAGGTATGATTGAGGATGAAACGGTCGAGGAAGTCACTGGCGAGACTTACGGACCGCTTAAAGCGCTCTGCGAGAACCGGGTCCTGTCAGAAGTGGGTGCGAACCGGACAACTGTCCTGCGGCCGACCTATGTTTGTGGCCCCGGTGACCGCACCGATCGTTACACATACTGGCCTGCTCGCATATTGAAGGGTGGCGACATGCTGTGGCCGGGTACACCCGACGACGACATACAAATTATCGACGTGCGTGATCTCGCCAACTTCACGATAGATTCTGTCGAGAAACGGATCTCGGGTGTCTACAACACTGTGACACCGGCGGGCGAGTTTAAGATGGGGGACATGCTCGAGGATTGCTTGGCGGTTACCGGAGCCGATGTAACGCCGCACTGGGTCAGCACCGACTTCCTCAACGAGCAGGAAGTCAGACTGCCGATCTGGGAAGATCCGAATGGCGAGTTTGCTCCACTACTGATGGTCAACGGTTCCCGTGCCGTGGCGGCAGGTCTGAAAAACCGGCCGACACGTGAAACGGCGCGCGATACTGTGGCTTGGTGGAAGACCTTGCCGGCCGACCGTACTGAAATCGCTCGCGCCGGCATCACGATGGAACGCGAAGCTGAGCTGCTGGAGATTTGGTCAGAAAGAAGCTGAGTCCGAACCTCATCCCAAACGCTGATAAAACACCCGGTTTAGCGGGTGCTAACTTGTTTTTAGATGTACTACTTTTCCGATCGGGTTATGACAATATGAAGTCGTTGGCTTGCTAGACTAACGGGATGCCGGTTCAATTCTCGATCGGGCGGGCAGGATTTTTCTGGCGAACAAATCAGGGCACACATCAGCGCCTCTAACAAGAATAAGGGACAAGACATATGTATAACTTCTCCTCTGCGTTTCCAACGGCCGCTCGTTCCGGATCAGGCGCGTTGCGTCTGCGGTTCGACGAAACCGGGTTTCGGATCATGTTTGTTGCCCTGCTGCTTGCAATGGCTGCGATCAAACCCGCAATGGGCCAGGCGACCGGTCTCTCGGCTATGCCGCTCGATGACATGGAGTTTCGGCTCATTGGTCCTTGGCGCGGCGGACGGTCGATTGCCGCGGTCGGACATCCCACTGATCGCCTGACCTTTTACTTCGGATCGACTGGCGGCGGCGTGTGGAAAACGACAGACGCAGGGCACAACTGGGTCAATGTGTCTGATGGATACTTCAAGACCGGTTCCGTCGGCGCGATAACGCTTGCGAAGTCCAGTCCGGAAAAAGTGTATGTCGGCATGGGTGAGCACGCGATCCGGGGCAACACGTCGCACGGTGATGGTGTTTACCGCTCTGATGACGGTGGCCAGTCATGGCGACACATGGGGCTCACGGAGACGCGCCAGATCTCGAATGTCATTGTTCATCCCGAAGACCCGGACACAGTCTACGTTGCTGCGCTTGGACACGCATGGGGCCCCAACGAGGAGCGTGGTATATACCGCTCGCGTGATGGTGGCGAGACCTGGAAAAAGATCCTATACCTGAACGAGGATGTCGGTGCCGGTGATCTCGAGATGGATCCCGCCGATCCGGACACGCTTTACGCTGGCATGTGGCAGACGCGGCGCTTCGCTTGGGGGCTTCGTGCAGCCGGTCCTGGCACCGGCCTTTACAAGTCGACCGATGGCGGAGATACCTGGCGTAACCTGACGAACAACCCGGGATTGCCCACGGGCGAAAATCGCGGCCGAATTGGCGTTACCGTATCGGGCGCCAACCCGGACCGCGTGTGGACGATCATAGAAGCAGAGGAAGACCAGACGGGTGTCTTCCGGTCCGATGATGGCGGATCTACCTGGGAATTGGTGAGCCAGCGAGCCGAGCTGCTTCAACGACCCTGGTACTACCATCGTATCCACGCGCATCCCACCGATCCGGAACGCGTGTATGTGCAGAACACGTCGCTGTGGCATTCAACCGACGGCGGGCGTACCTATGACGATATTCCGATACCCCATGGAGACAGCCACGATCTTTGGATCGATCCGAACGATCCGGAGCGGATGATCGAAGCCAACGACGGAGGCGGCAATACGACATTCAACGGTGGTAAGTCCTGGTCGTCCATCTACAATCAGCCGACGGCCCAGTTCTATCATGTCACCGTGGACAACCGCTTTCCGTACCGCGTTTACGGCAATCAGCAGGACAACTCCACGCTCGCGATGCCGAGCCGTTCGGACTACGGGGTCATCGACGAAACTGAGCAGTACACAATCGGTGGCGGGGAGGATGGTTACACTGCCGTCCATCCTGAAGACCCCGACATCGTTTATTCCGGCGATCATCACTGGCTGACGCGGTACAACCACCGCACGAAGCAGGTGAAGTTCATCTCGCCGTGGAACGAAATTCACTGGGGCTGGGGTGCGGCAGATCACAAGTATCGGTTCCAGTGGGTGTTTCCGGTCATGCTCTCTCCGCACGACCCTGAGGCACTGTATGCAACGTCTCAGGTAGTGCATCGTTCGCGGGACAGGGGTGATTCGTGGGAAGTCATCAGTCCCGACCTGACACGGGCCGATCCGTCGACACTTGAGACGACACCGGGGATCGCTGACGATCCAGATACCGGTCCCTACTGGGGGCCCATCAAGCGGGACAACACGGGCATCGAGTGGTACGCGACGATTTTTGCGTTCGCAGAGTCGACGCTTGAGGAGGGCCTTTTCTGGGCGGGCTCCGATGACGGATTGATGCACATTTCCCGTGATGGCGGAGAGTCTTGGAAGAACGTCACGCCGGATGGATTTCCGGACTTCACGCTGGTAAGCGTCATCGAACCGTCGAGTCACGATCCCGGCACGGCCTACATCGCTGCGAATCGTTACAAGCTCGACGACCTGACGCCGTATCTATTTCGGACGACCGATTACGGAGAGAACTGGACGCTCATCACCGACGGCATCATGGCGGACGACTTTACGCGCGTGATTCGTGAAGACCCGACGCGGCCGGGACTGCTCTATGCCGGAACGGAAACTGGCCTGTACCTGTCGTTCGACGACGGCGAGACATGGCGCCGGTGGAGGTCTAATTTTCCGGTGGTCCCGGTTCGGGATATGGTGGTGAAGAATGATGACCTCGTCATTGGCACGCATGGCCGGTCTTTCTGGATTTTCGATGACCTCGCGGTCATCCGTCAGGCTAGGGCGGATATTTTCAATAGTGCCGCTCACCTGTTTGAGCCTGAAGATCCGGTGCGTTTCCGTGAATTGGTGTCGAGAAGTCCGCTAAGGAACCAGAGTCCGCCTGGCGCGCAAGGCGCTAACCCACCAAACGGCGCAGTCATCTGGTATTACCTCGAAGACGCAGACCAGACGGTGACTCTGACTTTCCGCGACGCAAGCGGGACCGAGGTGGCGACATTTAGAAGCGTTGAAGACCCCGATGCTATTGGAACGCCGCGTAATCCGCCGTCGGACCCGATTTCCGCGGATGCCGGGCTGAATCGTTTCGTGTGGAATTTCCGGTACCCAGGCCCGCGCCAAGTGCCCGGTGCGATCTATCGACGTTACGACCCGATCGGGCCGATCGCGCCCCCCGGTGAGTACGAAGTGGAGATCAATGCCGGAAATTACCGCGCAATACAATCATTTGAAGTTCTCCCGGACCCGCGTCTCGACACGACGCCGGAGGAATTCGAAGCCTTGAACCGATTCCTTTTGTCCGTCCGCGACGAGATCACGAGCACCCACGAAACCGTGTTTCGCATCCGTGCGCTGCGTGAGCGTATCGAAGTCCAGACAGGCGGCGATGGTGTCAGTGCCGAAGTCCGCGTGGCGGGGGAGCGCGTTGCGCGTGAACTGCTGATTATCGAAGAGAAGTTGATCCAGTTCCGTGCCAAGGCAACGCAGGACCTCATCAACTACCCGGTACGGTTGAACGATAAGCTGTCAACGTTGTTTACGCTGGTCGAATTCTCCGATTCACCGCCGGCCGCCCAGGACTATGAACTGTTCGACGAGTTGAAGGAACGGATAGTCGAAGTTGTCGACGAGCTGGACAATCTCGTGGAGACGACGGACTGGTCGCGCATGGGAATGGAGGTCGACTGACGTCTACACTGTCTCGGTGACGCACCTTGCCGGGTTGGACTCGGCGAGCACGTGGGGCATGTGGCCTGTATGTATGTAGTCGGCGGCCAGCTTGCCGGCCATCGGTCCGCGCCCGAAACCCGACGATGCGAGGCCACTGACGATGAAAAGATTGTCCCTGAGCGGAATTCTGCCGATGATTGGCAAGCCGTCCAGTGAGAAAGGCATCAGGCCTGCCCAGGTTCGAACGATGGGTAGCCTGGCAACAAACGGAATGACCTCGGCTGCATGGCCTCGGTTGACCTCGATGCCAGCGGAGTCCGGGGTCATGTTATAGCCGAGGTCCTCGCGGTCGCCGCCGAAGATGATCTCTCCGTTCTTGCGCTGACGGCCGTAGAGGTGGCGCGTCAATCGCTGCGTGCCGCGGTGCGTCACGTTCGGTGGTGTGTCTTCGTCGGCGCCGTTGTCCTTACTCCATGCGAGACTCGACTCCGCGGAACCCAGCATGTGGAAAACCCGCGGTGGCTGAGGTGCCGTGGCCCACATCTGGCCACGTATCGGCTTGATCGGGATGTCCAGCCCGATCATCCGGCCCACCGGGCCGGACCATGAGCCGGCCGCAAGGACCAGAGTCCGACATCGAAATTCCCCGCTGTCTGTTCGTACCGAATAGCTGCCGTCACCACGTATCGACATCGCGGTCACGTTCTCGCCAGTATTGATTGATGCACCAGCCCGCTCGGCAGCATGGGCAAAAGCACGCGTCGACTTTATCGGGTCGGCCTGTCCGCGCCCGTGAAGGTAGCTTAGCCCCAGCAGCTTGGGGTTGATGCCCGGCTCGATGGCACGGGCTTCCCTCGGCGACAGCAGTTCCGCATCGTAGCCATTGGCAGCGAGCGACCGAACCTGGTCCTCTACGTATTCGAACTGGGCTTCCGTATGAATCCCCGTCAAGCCACCGCACTGGCGAAACTCCATGTTATAGCCCATGTCGATCTGCAGCTGTTTAAAGATGTCCAAGCTGCCGGCCGTTAAATAGGACAGCAGGTTTGGGACGTTGCCCCAGCCGGCGCCGCCCAGACCACCCGCGTTTTGTCCGGATGCCTGCGACGCAATTTCACCGCGCTCCAGTAACACGACGTCTTGCCCATGTTGCGCGAGGTGGAAAGCGGTCGAACAACCCGCCATGCCGCCGCCAATGATCAGGATGTCCGCTTCACGCACTGTCCCTTGTGCTGAGAGTCGTGAAGGTAGCCAGCTCGCTGCGGCCAGCGCACC
>CAZWEW010000003.1:33435-35531 GCA_964633055.1 uncultured Woeseia sp.
CTGTTGCCCAACTGGGAGCGCTGGTATCCCAGCCTTTTCGATGCGGCCAGTGATCTTGGGCTGATCAAGCCTGAGGTCTGCGATCTTGGCACATTGCTTTTGTCGACCCGACACTCCAAGATTCGGCAGCGTGCCACAGATGCTCACCGTAAGAAGTGGGGTGGCCAGGCGGAGCAGTACCGAGTCACCGGGCGCCGCCGGAAACGTCACCGCTAACAGCAGACCAGGACATCGTCATATGGGCTTCGACCTCGAAAAGATTCGTGCGCGATTTCCGTCACTATCGCTGACTGACAACGACATCCCGCGCATCTATCTCGATAATCCCGGCGGTACCCAGGTGCCGGCGTCAGTCGCCGACGCGATGAGCGATTACCTCCTCGAGTCTAATGCCAATATCGGTGGTGGATTCGTTACGTCGAACAAGACGGATCAAGTGATGGCCGAGGTGCACGCAGCCGCGGCCGACCTTTTGAATGCGCCCTCCGCGGACGAGATTGTTTTTGGTCAGAACATGACCACGCTTACCCTGCACATGTCACGGTCGATCGGGCGATTGTTCGAGGCAGGCGATGAGATCGTTTTGGCACGCATGTGTCATGACGGCAATATTTCGCCGTGGCTGCTGCTTGCACGGGACCTTGACCTCGAGGTGCTGTGGTTGCCCTTCAACCGCGAGACCTATGAGTACGATCCGGATGCAATTGACAATGTCCTGTCTGATCGCACACGCCTCGTCTGTATCGGTGCGGCGAGCAACATGACAGGTACGATCAACAATGTGAAGGCAATTGCGGCGAAGGCGCGTGAGGCTGGTGCGATGACGTATGTCGATGCCGTTCAAAGCGTGCCGCACGTATCGACTGACGTACAGGATCTCGGTTGCGATTTCCTGGCATGTTCCGCGTACAAGTTTTTTGGGCCGCACCAGGGCATGCTCTGGGGTCGCCGCGAGATCCTCGAGCAACTCGAGCCGTACAAGGTAAGACCTGCGCCGGCGACGATCCCGTCATGTTTCGAGACGGGCACGCAAAGTCATGAAGGCATGGCAGGAACCGCCGCGGCCATTGATTACCTCGCCTGGGTGGGCGAGACGATGGCAGGCGACTGGATGGGGCCCCATGCTCGGTTCGAAGGCCGTCGAAAGTACGTGCACGCGGCTATGGATTGCCTATTCGATTACGAGACCTCAATCGCTCGGCACCTGATCGGTGGCCTGCAGCAATTGCCCGGTGTCAGGATTCACGGCATTACCGATACCGATGCGATGCATCGGCGTGTGCCCACCGTTGCGCTAACGGTCGAAGGTATCAACCCTGAAGTGATCGCCAGCGAACTTGCGGCGCGGAATATCTTCGTCTGGCACGGCGACTACTACGCTGTGGAAGTGGCGAGGACACTCGGGATTTTCGAAACTGGCGGTGCAGTCCGAATCGGACCCGTGCACTATAACAGTGAAGCTGAAATTGATGCCGTACTGAACGCACTTGAAGATATCCTTCCAAATGCCGCGCCGGCCTGACCTTCACAGCGACTTTCCAATTGGCAATATTCAGTATCCGCTGATTCACCAGCTTTTCGGTTAATTGGTGTAATGTCAGATTCTGGTCAGGGGATTTTCGAAGAATAATGACAAACGGTACGCCAGCAGAAGGGTCAAGCCGGTCCCTGCAAACCTATCAGGTCGTCGGCCAGATTCTCGGGCCGGGGATCTTCCTCGCCATGATGTTGACAGGGCAATGGCAGGACATCATGCCCGACACAGCGTGGCGCGCAGCCGCCGTTGGTTTGTGGATGGCTGTCTGGTGGTCCACGGAAGCGATACCGGTTCCTGTGACTGCATTGCTGCCACTGATCGTATTCGATCCGCTCGGTGTCGCATCCATTCGCGATGCTGCGGCAGATTACGCGCACCCGACCGTATTTCTTTTTATGGGCGGCTTTATCATGGCCCTCGCGCTCGAGCGTTGGGATCTGCACCGGAGAATTGCGCTTTATGTCGTCGATCAAGTAGGAACCGATGGCCGACGACTGATCGGCGGATTTATGCTGGTCTGCGCAGTGCTCAGCATGTGGATGACGAATACGTCGACAAC
>CAZWEW010000004.1:0-7423 GCA_964633055.1 uncultured Woeseia sp.
ACATTACAAGAACATATCGAAGGCCTTACTGCTCGCAGTGCCACTGTTTGTGGCGACATCAGTCAAGGCGGATGACATGGATGACGTCCAGACGTTACTGGAAGCCTACATAGAGACGGAAAGTGACCTGACAGCCCAGGGTAGGTTGATGACAGACGATCGGACTTACATCGTCGGCGCCCCCGCAATGCGCGACACAGATAACGTCGCCAATATGGAGCTGCAACTCTTTCAAGAGCAGAGACGCCTAGCCATGGATCCGGATGGCCTCTACCGGGCATCTGCCGAAGATTTCATCATCAAGGTATATGGAGATGCAGCTGTTGCCAGCTTCCGGCGCAACCTTATTTGGCGTCCGAGTGCCGAAGGCATGCGCAACGGGGGAAGCAACAATACCAACCGGCAGTGGGTAACGGTCATGATGGCCAAAGTAGGTCGGGAATGGAAAATCGTTCACACACATATATCGCCGGCGTGATAACCTGCTAATGCAGCAAGGTTTTCCTAACCTGCAAAAAAAGCGCGGCTTTTGTCGTGCTTTTTTTTGACCATAATGAGGTCAATCACTGGCGATCCTGCCTGCTGGCAGCAATGCAAAACGACCGAAAAATTGATGGCCATCTGCCAGACTAGCTCCTCCGCCGGGACAACCTTGCTGATGCCTGCGACTCCGGCTTAGACCATGTAGGCCTTGCCATCGATACCTTCACAAGCAAATTATGCGAGATACCCTTTCTTTTAGGTCACCAGCTGTTATAGTGCCGGCCGTCTTGGCGCACTTCGGTCTGCGCTAACTGCTCCGGACCAACCAATTCAAGGACTCCGGAGCCACACCAAGAATCCAGCCTGGACCGAACCTTGCGCGGCAACGCCGCATCTGGTCAGGCGACCTGGAGAATCCAGACAATGTTATTTAGCGAACTCGGTCTTAGGACCGAATTGCTGCGTGCGGTCGAGGAAAACGGTTACCGTGAAGCCACGCCGATTCAGCAGCAAGCCATCCCCCTCATTCTGACAGGTGCCGACGTTCTCGCTGGCGCCCAGACCGGAACCGGCAAGACCGCCGGTTTCACGCTGCCGCTCCTCGAGCGCGTCCATCAGACTCGTGCGCCTGGTCCGCGCCGTACCCGGGCACTCATCCTGGTTCCGACCCGTGAACTCGCGGCACAAGTCAGCGAAAGTGTTCGTACCTACGGTCGGTATATGGGTTTGAAAACAGCCGCTATATTCGGTGGCGTCAGCCCCAGGACGCAGATCGACAAGATCCGCATCGGACTGGACATCGTCATCGCCACACCCGGTCGGCTGCTCGACCTGGCACAGCAAGAGGCGATTGACTTGTCTTCGATCGAGACGCTAGTGCTGGATGAAGCCGATCGGATGCTCGATATGGGCTTTATCCGCGACATCCGCAAGATCTTTAAGTTTCTGCCCGCAAAGCGGCAAAACCTGTTGTTCTCGGCCACCTTCTCTAATGACATCAGGCGACTGGCGAATGTCCTATTGAACAACCCGGCAGAGATCCAGGTCGCGGCCCGCAACAAGCCGGCCGAGCGGATCAGCCAGACAGTACTCCCGGTTGACAAACGCCGCAAACGCGAACTGCTGTCACACCGGATTGGCAAATACAACATGCGGCAGGTGCTGGTGTTCACTCGCACCAAGCACGGCGCCAACCGGCTTGCCGGACAGCTGGAGAAAGACGGCATCAACGCGACGGCGATTCACGGCAACAAATCGCAAGGTGCGCGTACTCGTGCCCTGGCGGACTTCAAGTCGGGCAAGACCCGTGTACTCGTTGCGACCGACATCGCGGCACGTGGGCTGGACATCGATGGTTTACCGTACGTCGTGAACTATGAATTGCCGCATGTGCCGGAGGACTATGTGCATCGCATCGGTCGCACCGCACGCGCAGGACGCGACGGCCAGGCCATTTCCTTGGTATGCGTTGACGAGAACAAGCTCCTGAAAGACATCGAAAAGCTGCTGAACTTTAAAATACCGAAAGAAGTCGTTGCCGGTTATGAACCGGACCCAAGCATCAAGGCCGAACCGATTAGCCGGGGACGCAGCCAATTACAGGCTCCGGGGAAACGAACTGGCAAGCGCAAACCCAACCAAACGAACCGCAAGCAAAATCCCGGTAGTCGGCGCGCGCGAGCCGCAAAGAATGCAAGCCGCCGGACGCCAGCCTAGATCACGGTCGGAAAGCCTGTGCCGATGAAAATCTGGGTTGACGCAGACGCGTGTCCCGTGGTCGTGAAGGAAATCCTTTTCCGTGCGGCGGGACGGACCGGCGTGGAGCTCACGTTGGTGGCGAACCAGCCGTTAAGCACGCCGCCCGCACCCAATATCAGATCGGTACAAGTGCCGCGCGGTTTCGACGTCGCCGACGATGAAATCGTCAAACGGCTGGCCGCGGGTGACCTTGTCATCACCAGTGATATTCCGCTGGCGGCAGAGGTCATCGAAAAGGGTGGTCAGGCGCTCAGCCCGCGTGGTGAACTGTTCACCGCCGAGAACATCCGTTCGCACCTCAATATGCGAGACTTCCTCGATACGATGCGGGCAAGCGGCGTACAACCCGATGGCGGCCCGGCCGCCTTTAGTCAACGCGACAAACAGGCATTCGCGAACAACCTGGACCGATTTCTGGCTAAGTTCGCACAGGGTGGCCGATGACTGACCTGCCCGACATAGCACAACTTCGCAATATCGCCATCATTGCGCATGTCGATCATGGTAAAACGACGCTAGTGGACCAGCTGTTACAGCAATCCGGCACGCTGGGCGAGCGAGCGGCCGTTCCCGAGCGAGCCATGGACTCGAACGACCTGGAGCGTGAGCGTGGCATCACGATCCTGGCCAAGAATACCGCGATTCGCTGGCAGGATTTTCGCATCAACATCGTTGATACGCCCGGACATGCCGACTTCGGTGGCGAGGTCGAGCGAGTGCTGTCGATGGTGGACAGCGTATTGCTGCTTGTGGATGCAGTCGAAGGACCGATGCCTCAGACCCGGTTTGTCACCGAGAAAGCCTTCGGGCGAGGCCTCGCGCCGATAGTTGTTATCAACAAAATCGATCGCGACGGTGCACGGCCGGACTGGGTGCTGGACCAGACCTTCGACCTGTTCGACCGACTGGGCGCCACTGACGAACAACTGGACTTCCCTGTTATCTATGCGTCGGCCCTTGGCGGTTATGCAAGCACCGACCCCGATCAACACGACGGCAACATGACGCCGCTGTTCGAGGCCATTGTCTCGGAAGTATCACCACCCGATGTCGACGTGTCCGGACCACTGCAACTGCAGGTATCCAGTCTCGACTACAGCCCATACGAGGGCGTGCTAGGCATCGGGCGAATACAGCGTGGCTGCATCAATTCTAACTCGTCGGTCTGCATTGTTGCCGCCGACGGCGAAACGCGGAACGCGCGCATTCTGGACCTATACGAGTTTCACGGACTTGAGAAGCGGAAGGTTGGTACCTCCGGCGCCGGCGATATCGTGATGTTCAGCGGCAGCGACAATCTCGCAATATCCGACACGCTGTGCCCACGCGACCATCCCGAGGGTTTACCGGCGCTTGCGATCGATGAACCCACGATCAGCATGACGTTCCAGGTGAACAAGTCACCCGTCGCCGGCAATGATGGCAAGTACCTGACCAGCCGGCAAATACGGGAACGCCTCACACAGGAGCTGAAACACAACGTCGCACTGCGGGTGGAATCAACGGATGACCCGGACAAATTCCGGGTGTCGGGACGCGGTGAGCTGCATCTGTCCGTACTGATCGAGAACATGCGTCGCGAAGGATTTGAGCTCGCCGTGTCGCGACCCGAAGTGATCCTGCAGGAGGAAGACGGACAAACAGTTGAGCCGTGGGAACAATTGACCGTCGATTTCGACAGTGACTTTCAGGGCGCCGTGATGACCCGCCTCGCCGATCGCAAGGGCGAGCTGCTATCCATGCAGCCCGATGGCAAAGGACGTGTGCGACTCGACTACCGGATTCCCACACGTGGGCTGATCGGATTCAGGACAGAATACCTGACGGCTACGTCCGGTACCGGACTTCTTTATCATGTATTCGACGAGTACAGCCGATACGTTCCCGGAACCATCGGTCAGCGGAATAACGGCGCCCTCGTTTCAAAGACGCACGGCAAGGCCCTCGCTTATTCGCTTTATAATCTGCAGGAACGCGGTAAGTTAATGATCAATCATGCCGATACCGTCTACGAAGGCATGATCATCGGTATCAACAGTCGGCAGAATGACCTAGTCGTGAATCCGACCAAAGCGAAACAACTTACCAATATTCGCGCCGCGGGCAGTGACGAGAACATCGTACTGACACCTCCCATTCGGTTTTCGCTGGAACAGGCTATCGAATTCATCGACGACGATGAATTGGTCGAGGTAACACCGCACAGCATTCGCTTACGAAAGAAACTGCTGACCGAAGTGGAACGGCGTCGCGAGTCTCGAATGAGAGATTCGTAAGCAATCGGCATCCCCCACTGGCTTCCGCTGCTAGTAAAGCGCCTGGACATTAACACCATCGACTTCTGCTCGTTGCCAGACGCGTCCGCGTACGTCATGTCATTCATGATCCAACCCAATACAGAAGGTATAGGCGACCGGGACCCTCATTTGATCTTTACCCTTCGTCAGTCACAGGTAAGGCATGACACAACGTGCGCAGCTGGCCCTACACTGGTTCTGATGCGATAGTCTTAGGTTCGCGACGAATAAGAACAACACGTTGAATGCGCCACCATCCACCGGCCTCCGCCGACAGTTAGGACTCCCGGCCCTCGCCTCCACCGGTATCTGCTCGATGCTGGGCGCGTCCGTGTATGTCGTGCCGTTCATGATCCAGCGCAACGTGCCAGGAATCGGCGACTGGGTACTGCCGGCATTCTTGTTTGCTGCCGTCCCAGCCGGGCTTGCGGCACTGGCCTACGCGATCCTAGCTTCCGCGATGCCGCGTGCCGGGGGCAGCTACATCTATGCAAGCCGTGGCCTGCATCCCTATCTAGGCTTCGTGGCCAGCTTCTCGCAGTGGTTCGGCCTGTCGATCGTAATCGGCGTGATCGCCTACATCATCGTGCCTTTCTTCCGCGACACCGCCATCGCCCTCGAGTGGGCCGAGCTAGCCGCCCTTCTGGAGACGGGCGTCGCACGGGTGGGGCTGGCGCTAGTGATGATCTGGGGATTTGTCGGCGTTAATATCATGGGCGCGAAAATCTACGAACGAACGCTGATCCTGATGATGTTCCTAATGTTCGCGTTGGGATCCATCGTTATCGTTACAGGCTTTGTATTCGACCAGGCCGACTTCGCGACCGCGCTCATAGAACGGGAGAACCGCACCGTGCATGCGAGCATATCCGCCTTTGACCCCATTACGTTCCTTTCTGCTGCCGCGATCCTGTTCGCGAGCTTCATCGGCTTCGATGCGATCGCACAGGCTGGCGGCGAAGCGAAGAACCCGGGCAGAAACTTACCCTTAGCCATCGGCATCGCCATCATTACTGTTGGCTCGTACTACTTCCTGTTCACGGCTGCCGTGTACCACGCCGTGCCCTGGCCCTTCGTCGCGGAAGAGGCCTTTACGAAAGACATCACAGCGCCGGGGCTGATGACCTACCTGCTACCTACCGAATGGGGTATCGCGATTGTTCTCGGCGCCGCCATCGCGCTTATCAATGACCTGCCGGCCATGTTGCTGGCCGTCTCGCGGCTGATGTTTGCCTGGGCCGAAGACGGCATCTTTCCCCGCTGGATTGCTCAGGTACACCCACAACACCATACGCCGCAGACAGCGATCATCCTGAGTGGCGTAATGGCCAGCATCGGCATACTCGGAAGCCATTTCGCGGGTGACTTCTTCTTGGGTATAGACATCATGGTGACCTCGATGCTGGTCAACTTCATCCTGATGTGCCTGACGGTATTGAGCTTACCCAAACGAAATCCCCTGCTCAGTGTTGAGGTGAAAGTGCTAACGGCCAGACCCTTACAGGTCCTGTTTGCAAGTCTCGGCGCGGTCATGCTCTCGGGCTTTCTCTTAATCCATGTCATCAAGGATCTGACCGCAGACGCGGACGCATGGTACTTCCATTCAACCCCCGTGTGGCTCATTGTTATGGGTCTCGCCACCGCGATCTATATGCGGGAATTAAAGAAACTGAAAAAAGAAGGCGTGGACACCAGGGCACTCTTCAGCCAACTGCCCCCGGAATAAACATGAGCAAGAACGACACGACAACGAAGCTCGCCCCTGATCTCGAGATCTCGAAGATCGTCACAGGTCTGTGGCAGATAGCGGACATGGAGCGCGAGGGCCAAAAGCTTGATCCGGACCAGGCCGCCCAGCACATGCAGACCTATACGGACGCGGGCCTCACCACCTTCGACCTGGCCGACCACTATGGCTCCGCCGAGGACATCGCTGGAATCTTCACCTCCAGATATGCTACAGACGACAACGTCCAGATCCTCACCAAATGGGTCCCCGAACCGGGCAAGAACGACAAATACGTTGTCAAAGATGCGATCCAATGCTCACTGGATCGCCTGAAGACCGACACCATAGACCTCCTGCAGTACCATGCCTGGAACTACGCCGACCCGAGTTATCTGGATGATCTCTTCCATCTCCAGGAATGTCAGGAAGAAGGCCTGATCAGGCACTTGGGGCTAACCAACTTCGACACGGCACACCTGAACATCGTCATCGAAACCGGCATTGAGGTTATCTGCAACCAGATCTCGTTCTCCCTGCTCGATCAACGAGCGATGAATGGCATGACCCGGCTCTGCGAGGAGAAAGGTGTCAGGATCCTCGCGTTCGGAACGCTGGCAGGGGGATTCCTGACAGAGCGGTGGCTCGACCAGCCCGAACCCAAAGAGAAAGATCTCGAGACTTGGTCGCAGATGAAGTACAGGCGCTACATCAGCGAGGCTGGCGGCTGGGAGAAATTTCAAAATCTCCTCAAGACGCTCAAACAAGTGGCCGACCAGCACAACGTTTCCATAGCCAACGTCGCCATTCGTTACATCCTCGACCAACCAGGCGTCGGCGCGGCCATCATCGGTGCGAGGCTTGGGGAGAGAGAACACATCGAGAACAACCAGACATTACTCAATTTTGCCTCGGGAGAAAAAGACCGGGAAGCGATCGGGGAGGCCATCGATGACCTCATCCCCATCCCCGGCGACTGTGGCGACGAGTACCGCAAGCCGCCCTTTCTCACGGCTTCGGGTGACCTGAGTCATCACGTCGACAAGTTACCGCCGTCATACCCAACCAAAACCGGAGCCGATGGCCGCACGCTGGCATTGAGCGGCACAGTTTGGGAAGACATCGCGGGATTCTCGAGAGCAGTCAGTAAGGGCGACCG
>CAZWEW010000004.1:7433-13580 GCA_964633055.1 uncultured Woeseia sp.
CCGAATACTTGTATCAGGCACCACCGCCACTCACGGTGAGCGGGTCATCGGTGGAAACGACCCTGCTGCCCAAACACATTTCGTGATCGACAAGATCGAAGGAGCCATTCAGTCGCTGGGGGGACGGCTAGAAGACGTGGTTCGAACCCGTGTTTACGTCAGCAATGCCGATCACTGGGAGCCGATATCAAGGGCGCATGGCCAGCGATTCGGTAATATACAACCGGCCAATACACTCGTGCAGGCGGGATTAATTGGACCTGAATATTTGGTGGAGGTAGATGCTGAAGCCACGCAAAAGTCATGAGAATTGCTTACTAAGGAGAAATAATCGATGCAGCTGAAATTAATGATGATCGGTGTCCTGCTTTTCGGCATCACAAATTTAGCGGTTTCGCAGTCGCGGGTATTCCCAGGGAATGACTGGCAGGTGGCAGACCAGGCAGACATCCTGGGCTGGTCAGGGGACAAACTGCAGGCGGCAAGGAATTATGCGGCGTCGATCGACACTGCTGCAGTAATGGTCGTCGCAGGCGGCATTGTGATCGACCAGTGGGGTGACACTACACGTAAGTTCAATGTCCATTCGGTTAGAAAGAGCCTTTTGAGCGCACTGATCGGGATTTACGAAGCAAGGGGCGCCATCGATCTTGAAGCGACGCTCGAAGACCTCGGCATCGACGATAAGCTCGGGTTGACCGACAGTGAGCGCCAGGCACGCCTGCTGGATCTCCTCGGTTCGCGTTCTGGTGTATATCATCCGGCCAATCTGGTCAGCGAAGCAGATGCCGCGCGCTGGCCGGCCCGCGGCAACCATGCGCCGGGCACCCACTGGCATTACAGCAACTGGGACTTCAATGCCACGGGCGCCATTTTTGAACAGGAAACCGGTCGCGGGATCTTCGAGGCATTTGACGAGCACATAGCGAAACCGCTTGGCATGCAGGACTTCAGCACGCACGATGGCATGTATGAACCACGCAGTGGCTTCGGCGGCGCGCAGGGCCGATCGGTATCGAATCACCCCGCGTACGTCTTTCGCATGAGCGCACGCGACATGGCGCGATTCGGCCTGCTTTACCTACGCGGCGGGCAATGGCGAGAAACCCAGGTTATACCCACCGGATGGGTCGAGCGAACGACCATAACGAACCGGGCGATCAGGGAATTAGGTGGTTACGAATTCTTCTGGTGGATCTCGATCGACGGCAAGCTCTACCCCGGTGTCGACGTCGGTGAGGGCGCCTATGCCGCACACGGGGCAGGCGGGCACTACATCACGATCATGCCAGCATATGATCTGGTCGTCGTGCATCGCGTCAACACCAACGATCGCACGCTGCCGGTCGGCGGCATCGCCCCGGGGACCCGGATCACGGCCGAAGAGTATGGCCACTTGCTCGCTCTGATTCTCGAGGCCCGGCCTTAGCCCGTGTTGCTTTCCATTCAGTTGGCCACCGGACGTGACTTCTGAACTTGCCGGTCTCACTGCCAACGCGTATGAATAACGTCCTGTTTACTTTTTCGGGAGCCACCTGATGACACACTGCAATGCGACCAAGGTGACCGTGTCGACAAGCATGCCCACCATCGCGAAAATTCTATCGATATTGCTGATTGCCAGTCTCACTTCAACATCGTTCAGCAGCGAATTTATCGTCGAGCGCAACGTCATGATTCCGCTGCGAGACGGTGTCCGGCTGGCAACCGACGTTTATCGACCTGCCGCGAACGGTAAAGCCGTCGAGAATGCGCTGCCCCTGATGCTGACGCGGACGCCCTACGGCAAGCACCGGGAGAGCGCCGTGGCCACAGCCGAGCATTTTGCACAGCACGGTTACGTCGCGGTCGTCCAGGACATGCGTGGCCGCTATGCATCCGAAGGTGAATTCTCCAAATACTCGGTCCTGGAGCCTGCTGACGGATTCGATACTCTCGAATGGCTTGCGCAGCAGCCGTATTCCAACGGCCGGATCGGCATGTGGGGTACCTCGTACGGTGCCCATACGCAAGCAGACGCCGCCAAGCTTAATCCGTCGTCTCTGAAAGCGATGTTGCTCAACCAGGGCGGCATGGCGAATGCCTGGGACCACGCGGTACGACATGGCGGTGCGTTCGAAATGGGCCGTGAGCTGACTTGGGCATTTACGCAAATTCCGGCGGAGACGGACGACCCGGTGATCCGCGCACTGTTCGAGACCGAGAAGATAACGGACTGGTACAGCGCGCTGCCGTTTCGTCCGGGACTGAGCCCATTGTCGTTTGCGCCCGAGTACGAAACCTACATTCTCAGAGAATACACGAGCGCCGACTACTCGGATTTCTGGCGACGGATGCCGCTGAACTGGTCCGAATATTATGAGGATACGGCCGATGCAGCAATGCTGCATGTCGGTGGCTGGTATGACATCTTCCTGCGCGGCACGATTCAGAACTACGTCGAGTTGAGTCGACTCAAGGATTCGCCGATCGAGTTGATGATCGGTCCCTGGACACACTCCGGGAATGACGAGACGTTTGCCGGCGATGTTGACTTCGGTGCAGCGGCCGCTATTGCCGATTTCGACGTTGAATTCCAGCGCCGCTGGTTCGATCGGCATTTGAAAAATGACGATAACGAATCGCACGACCACCCGGTCAAGCTGTTCGTCATGGGCACCGGCGACGGCAGGCGGAATGAGGATGGGCGGCTCGTTCATGGTGGTTACTGGACCGAGGCCACCGCATGGCCACTGCCAGATGCGGAGATGGTCCCGTTTTATTTTCATGCCGATGGATCACTGACTCCCGAATCGCCGGCAGCGCGGCAATCGACGACGACCTACACATTCGATCCGGCACGTCCGGTGCCTACGCTCGGCGGCAATGTCTCTTCGCGGGTCAAGGACGGCGCGTTCAACCAGCGCGAGCGTTCCGACTTCCATGGCTCACAGCTGCCTTACCTGCCGCTCAGCGCGAGAAGCGACGTGCTCGTGTTCCAGACCGAGCCGCTTGAGAAGGACGTCGTCGTAATCGGCCCGATCGAAGTGGTGCTGTTTGCATCGTCGACGGCTGTGGACACGGACTTTACGGCCAAGCTCGTCGACGTCTATCCGCCGAGTGAAGATTTTCCGAGCGGATTCGACATGAACATCTCCGACGCGCTTGTGCGGGCCAGCTACAGGGACGATCGCCGTGAACGCGAACTAATCAAACCTGACCAGCGCTATCGGCTCCTCATCCGGCCGTTTGCGACGGCAAACGTGTTCAAGAAAGGCCATCGTATCCGCGTGGATATTTCGAGCAGTAACTTTCCGCGCTTCGACGTGAACCCGAATACCGGCGAACCACTAGGGCAGCATCGACGCACAATCAAGGCCGACAATACGGTCTATCATCAGCGCAACAGCGCTTCGCATATTTTGCTGCCATTGCTACCCACGCATCCACCCGCCAGCGGGTTCAACGAGTAGCGTCCGTTGAGGACATCGGTACCCGAAGAGCCGAACCACAACCACGATCCCGTGCGGGGATCGACGGTGATGTGGTACACCGACCTGCCCCGTGGCATCCGGTCGAGACGTGGCCGCATCCGCTCGGCGCCGCTGCTCGTCATCATTTGGGGGCTGGCGGCCTGCCAGCCGTCCGCGGAATCCGTACCGGACGGTCCGGAGGAAGTTCGCGTAGTGACTTCCGGCGGCTTTACGGCGGCGTACAACATCCTGGCCCCGCAGTTCGAGGACAGGACCGGCATCCGGCTGGTCACCGAGTACGGGGCATCATCCGGCGGCGCGCCGGACTCGATACCCGAACGGCTTGCCCGCGGCGAGCATTTCGACCTCATCATCCTGTCGCAGTCGTCGCTCGACAGCCTGTCCGAAAGAGGCGACGTACGGGCTGAATCGCGACGTGACCTGGTGCGCTCATCGATCGGAATGGCCGTGCGCGAGGGCGCCGACATACCGGATATCTCGAGCCCTGACGCGTTTGTTGAAACGCTCCGAAAGGCGACATCGATCGGTTATTCGGCGAGCGCGAGCGGCACCTACCTCTCAGGCGACCTGTTCCCGCGCCTCGGGTTGTGGAACGAACTTGGCCCAAAAAGCACACGGGTCGTGAGCGAACGTGTCGCCGCTGTGGTCGCACGGGGGGACGTCGAGATCGGCTTCCAGCAGATCAGCGAGATATTGCCGATCGAGGGGATCACGTTTGCCGGTCCGATACCGACGGAATTCCAGAAAGTCACAACCTTCTCCGCCGGCATCACGACCGCTGCCGCCAACCCCGAAGGGGCCCGGCGACTACTGGGTTTTCTTTCCTCAGCGGCGGTGGCTGCGACAATCAGGCAGACCGGGCTCGAACCGGTCGCGGTCAGTGTCGGCGATTTCCCGTTACGGCCGGTCACGATCATTGTAGCGTTCGGCGTCGGTGGCAGTGCCGATCGAATGACACGCACCATGTCCCCGTTCCTAGCTAATATGCTGGGGCAGCCGGTGCAGGTCATAAACAAGCGCGGCGCCGGTACTCTGATCGGCTCGAATTACCTGCTGGAACAGCCTCATGACGGTTACACGATGCTCGCTTCCGGTTTTTCTCCATACCTCACCAATACGATTCTCGAGGGTAACGCCGACTACACAATCGCCGATTTCGCCTATTTGAATTTCCAGTGGTTCGACGAGGATCTGGTGGCCGTCAACCGTAACAGTGAATATGCGGACCTGCCGGCGCTCCTCACGGCAATCCGGACGCATCCGAAGTTGGTCCGCGGTGCCGTGGTTCGCGGTTCTGGCGGTCACCTGATCGCCAAGCTGCTGCTTGAGGTCAGCGACATTCCACAGGACAACCTCAATCTTGTAGCTTACAACGGCGGCGGACTTGCCCGTGCTGCAGTGGCCGGTCATGTCGTTGATTTCATCATCATCAGTGCGGAAGGTACCGAGGGAATCCGCGAATACATTCGACCACTTGCCATCGCAAGCAGCGAGCGGAACCCGAAGTGGGATGCACCGACACTTGCGGAGGCGATGGCACCCACAGGTGTCGAAATGCCGCTGCTGCCGGGCACGATCCGCGGGCTGGCCACCAGTGCCGAGGCGCGGCGGCAGTACCCGGAACGCTTTGAAACCCTAGCCAAGGCCATCGAGACGGCCCTGGCGGACGAGGAACTCGCCACCCTGCTTGAACAAGCGTCGATCGGAGGCCGCTGGGTCGGGCCTGAAGAATCCGAGCGATTGATGCACCAGACCTTCGATATTTTCGAAGCGTACGGCTACCTGCTGAAGGAATAGCAATGCATCAACACCGTGAAATAATCGGTACTCGGCGGATGGCGGACCTGGCGGTGCTACTCGTGCTGGCCAGCATGGCCGCACTTTACTGCTATGACGCCGTCACCGCATCGACCCACATCTACAACCTGATCCTGGTACTGCCGCTAACCATACTGGTCATCACGACCTGCGTAATCCAGTTCTTCCTCACCCTGCGTGCGAAGACACCGCCAACCAGACAGAACGCCGAACCAGCCAATGCTTGGCCGGCCATGCTGCTCTTTGCCGCCTACGTCCTGTCGCTGAACTGGCTCGGATTTGATGTTGGCACCTGCCTCTTCACGGCGGCCTTCCTCTACCAGCAGGGGGAGCGACGCTGGCTGTGGCTGATTGGCTATGCCGTCGCGTTCGCGCTGCTCGTCACGGTGTTCTTCAGGGAGATGCTGCCTTACCCGATGCCAACGCTGGTCATCGGCAGGAATCCTGCGGGTGGGCTGTTGTGATTAACTTCGACGCACTCGCCGGTGCGATCGACATGCTGTTTTCCAGCGCAACACCCTGGCTGGTGGTAGTGCCCGGTATCCTGATCGGCCTCGTGTTCGGCGCCATTCCAGGATTACAAATCTCGATGGCCATGGCGGTCTTTTTACCGATTACCCTGTACCTAGATTTCATGCAGGCGATGCTCTTTCTGACCGCGATATTTACAGGTGGCAGCTTCGGCGGCAGCATCCCAGCCATACTCATGAACATCCCCGGCACCTCTTCGGCGATCGCAACAGCTTTCGACGGCTACCCCATGTCGCGAAAAGGCGAGCACAACCTGGCACTCGGGGTTGCGCTGGGTGCGTCCTGCCCCGGGCACCTCATCCCCCACGCCACCCTGCTCCTGCCG
>CAZWEW010000004.1:13590-35132 GCA_964633055.1 uncultured Woeseia sp.
ATCGGGGTCATCATCGGCTATGCCATCCTGTTCCTGCTGATTAACCCGATCTCCCAGCTTGTCCTGCGCGTCGGTCCTGCGGAGATGGCGGCCGTGATTCTGTGGGGGATCACCCTGATTGGCAGCCTGAGCAGCGGGAGCGTTCTCAAGGGAATGATTTCGGGGCTCGCCGGCCTGCTGATCGGAACAATCGGGTACAGCGAGGCCGGCGTCACGCGCGGTACGTTCGGCAGCCCTTACCTCCTCGACGGCGTACCGGTGATACCGGCGATGATAGGCATGTTCGCGGCCTCCGAACTGTTCCGTCTCGTCCGGCAGGATTACCTAGTCGAGGACAGCGCGGCCCGACGCGTCAACATCCGACTCATCCTGGCCGGCTTCCGTAGAGCCATATCGAAACCCTGGATCGTTCTGCGCGGCAGCCTGATTGGAGTCTTCGTCGGTTCCGTGCCGGGCGTCGGTTCGTCAGTCGCGAACCTGCTGTCCTACATGGCGACCCGGCGCGGTTCGTCGTCGCCAGAGCGTTTCGGCACGGGAAATCCTGCCGGCGTCGTTGCATCGGAGTCAGCCAACAGTACGTCCGAGGCAGGGTCGATGGCCACCCTGCTCGCACTGGGCATTCCCGGCGGTGGCGCGACTGCGGTCATGCTGGCTGCTTTTGCGATGCACAACATCACAGGTGGCCCGCAGTTCATCCGGGAACAGACCGATGTCGTCTATGCCATCATCATTGCCAACTTCGGCCAGGCCTTCCTGCTGATCGGCCTCGGCCTGCTTTTCATTCCGCTGCTCGCCAATGTGGTCAAGGTGCCGATGACCTACCTGGTGCCAACCGTGTTGTCGATGGCGACTTTCGGCGCGTTCGGGCTAACCGGCGACCTGAGTGGACCGCTGACCGTACTGGTCTTCTCGCTGGTTGGCTGGGTGTTCAGACGCTACGGTTATTCGGTTCCGGCCGCAGTGGTAGGCATCCTGCTCGGCGGTATGGCGGAAGATGCTGTCGTCTATTCCTACCAGGTCAGCGGCGGCCAGTGGAGCTACCTGCTGGAGCGCCCGATCACACTGTTGATTCTCGGCCTGCTAGCGACTTCATTGTTTGGCAGCAAGGCCGTCGAGCACCTGAAGCGCAGGGCCAGCCGTTGATGGAAGAACTTGGTTTCGCAACGCTGGCGTTGATCGGCGTAGCGGCCTTGCTGACCGCCGTGTTGCACGGAGCCACCGGCATGGCGGGGGGAATCGTGATGGCGGCTATCCTGTCACACATCATCGGTGTAAAGACGGCGATACCCGTTATGACCATCGCGCTGATCCTGAGCCACCTGAGCCGTGCAGCCCTGTATGCAAGGGACACCGACTGGGCAATTACGAAACGGGTGCTAATCTTCGGTTTCCCGACAATTGTAATCGGAGCACTGGTATTCAGCAGGATCAGTGCATCAACCATTGCCATTGTCTTTGCCACTTTCCTGACGCTGTCATTCCCGATCAAGTACCGGGCGCGGCGACATAACATCAAGACCGGGCCCAGGCTGCTGGCGGCAGCCAGTGCGACCTGGGGAATGCTGGCCGGCAACATCATCGGCCCGGGATTTTTCCTGGCGCCCTTTCTGCTGGGTACCGGCATGAACCGGCTAACGTTTGTCGGAACACTGGCCACGGTAACGTTGACGATGAACGTGGTAAAGGCGACAGTGTTCGGCGCAACTGCACTGATCAATGGTCAGACACTGGCTCTCGGGATCGCAATCGGCCTGATTACGATACCGGGCAACTGGATCGGGCGTTCGGTGCTCAAACGACTGACGGACAGCGACCACCGCCGCATGATCGACGTGATTACCATCATGATCATCCTTAACTTTGCCTATCTCGCAATCGAGAACGCCTGATGATGCCGGCAACGACCGAAGTGCTGGTGATCGGCGGCGGTAATGCCGCGATGTGCGCGGCGATTACCGCCAAGGAGGCGGGCGCCCAGGTTGTCGTGCTCGAACACGCCGACCGAACGATGCGCGGAGGCAATACGCGACATACCCGTAACCTGCGTGCGGCACACGACGAGCCGGCACACACGCTGGCCGGTGGCTATAGCGAAGAGGAGTTCTGGGAGGATCTCCTCCGAGTGACCGAGGGACTGACCAACGAATGCCTAGCAAGGCTGATGATCAGGGAAAGCACCGGGTTGTTAGACTGGCTGCACGAGCGCGGCATTCGCTTCCAGCCGGCCTTGACCGGGACCCTGGGGCTCGAAAGAACCAACGCCTTTTTCCTCGGCGGCGGCAAGACACTGCTCAATGCGCAGTATCGCTACGCAGAATCCATCGGCGTTGCCGTATGCTACGAAAGCGAGGTGGTCGCGCTTGCCGTCGAGCCATCGGGATTCCGGGAGGCGACAATCGTGCACGACGGCAAGCTGCTCTCGATCCGCGCAAAGGCTGTCGTCGTCGCAAGCGGCGGCTTCCAGGCGAACGAGGAATGGATGAAGGAAGCCTGGGGCGATGCCGCCGATCATTTCATTATCCGTGGCACTCCTCTGAATCGCGGAACGGTGCTCAGGAACCTGATGGAGCAGGGTGCAGACACGGTCGGTGACCCAACGCAGTGTCACGCAGTGGCGATCGATGCCCGGGCACCAAAATACGATGCCGGCATCGTCAGCCGGCTAGACTGCGTGTGCTTTAGCATCGTCGTCAACAAGGACGGTCAACGCTTCTACGATGAAGGCGAGGATTTCTGGCCCAAACGTTACGCCATCTGGGGGCGGCTTGTCGCCAGGCAACCGGACCAGATTGCCTACGCGATCATCGACGCCAAGGTAGCCGACCAGTTCATGCCTTCGATTTTTCCGGTTATTTCGGCCGAGTCGATAGAGTCACTCGGTCAGGAAATCGGTATTTCGGGCGATACGCTGGCTGCCACGATCAGGTCTTTCAACGACTCGGTCCGGCATGGCCACTATGACACGAATGAACTCGACGATTGCAGGACCAGCGGCATCGAGCCGCCCAAATCGCACTGGGCGCTAAAGATCGACACTCCACCTTTCTGTGCATACCCGTTACGACCCGGCATTACATTCACTTACCTAGGCCTGAAGATCGACGAAGCGGCGCGTGTTCTTTTCGGAGAGAATCAAGGCATACGGAATATCTTTGCGGCTGGCGAAGTCATGGCCGGCAACATCCTCGGTAAAGGCTACTGCGCAGGCACCGGCATGACGATCGGCGGAGTTTTCGGCCGCATCGCCGGGCGGAATGCCGCATCGGAGGCACTCCAGTGATGGACAGGACGAAGAACGACACGTCACTGGAACAGGCAGCGCACGCGATGACGATCTGCAATGCCTGCCGCTACTGTGAGGGCCTGTGCGCCACTTTCCAGGCCATGACCTTGAGGCGCACATTCGCCGACACGGATCTCGATTATCTCGCCAACTTGTGCCACCAGTGCATGGCCTGTTACCACGGTTGCCAGTACGCACCGCCGCACGAGTTCAACCTGAACATACCGACAACACTCTCGGCGCTCCGGGCAGACAGTTACCAGCGCTACGCATGGCCGAGGTTCATGGGCCACCTGTTCGAGCGCAATGGCCTGCTGGTCTCGCTAGCGATGGCTTTGTCACTGGTGCTGGTGCTCATACTGCTACTCGTTTACCAGGATCCGGCCGTGCTTTTTTCGGCGCATCGAGGCCCCGGGGCATTCTATGCGGTCATTGGCCACAACCTGATGGCGGGGGTTGCCGGCGCGACATTCGGGTTCAGCCTGCTCGCCTTGGCGGTCGGATGCCGAAGATTCTGGCGCGCCGCGGGGCCGGCAACAGGAGCGGATGCCAATGCCTGGAAGCAGGCGTTGCGTCATGCGGCAACACTCAAGTACCTGGGCGGCGAGCACGGGGAAGGTTGCAGTAGCGTGGATGAACGCTGGTCAAACTGGCGACGTTACTTTCACCAGTTCACGATGTGGGGATTCTTTCTATGTATTGCATCGACGGCTGTCGCCACGATCTACCATTATGGTATCGGCATCGAGGCCCCTTACCACTTCCTTAGCTTGCCCGTCATGCTCGGAACGTCGGGCGGCATCGGCCTGCTGATCGGTCCCATCGGCCTGTTATGGATTAAATTCCGTAGTGACCCGGGTCCGCTCGACGAAGATCGTTTTGGCATGGATAGTGCTTTCCTCGCCTTGTTGCTGCTGACCAGCGTTTCCGGGCTAGCCTTGCTCGCATTCAGGGAAACGGCCGCCATGAGCCTGTTGCTGGCCGTTCACCTGGGTTTCGTGCTCGCCTTCTTTTTGACACTGCCCTATAGCAAGTTCGTCCATGGCGTCTACCGTTTTGCGGCGCTCCTGCGATTCGAGACAGAACGCAGCTGAACGTAGTGTCCGTAGGCAACAGGGTTTCGGTATTATTCCCGGATCACGCGTCACACTAAACGAGCCATGAAAAACTACGTCAAGAAAGCCGGCGACCGGACAGAATTCCCGACCCGCGAGCGTTGCTTCATCCGCGAACTCGCCAATATTGGCGACATCAGCAGGTTTTCGATTGCCGAATGCCGCGTTGCGCCGGGGGTAACCACCGAATTGCACAGCCTGTCTGTCGATGAATGGTACGTCATGCTGCATGGGACCGGCATGGTCGAGGTGAATCACTGTGAACCGGTCAAGATCAGTCCTGGCGATGTCGTCGAAATTCCGGCAGGCACTGCGCAACGAATCACCAATCACGATACCGAGGACCTGCTGTTTCTCGGTGTCTGCCTGCCGCGTTTCACACCGGATGCTTACACGGCGCTGGAGGATTGATGCACACTTTTACAAGGCGCCGGTTTATGCGCTCGACGGCTCTCGCAACCGCTGCAGCAGCTCTGCCTTCACTGGCTGCGGGCCAACCACTGATCCTCGATACCGATATCGGCGACGACATCGACGACACCTGGGCCATGTTGCTGCTACTCCGCATGCCCGCACTGGACGTGCAACTAGCGGTTGGTGATTTTGGCAACGCACTATACCGTGCCCGCCTGCTGGCAAAACTGCTAGAAGTCACAACCCGAACAGATATTCCAATCGGCATTGGCCTCGGCAAGGAGAACAATCCCGGTAACCAGAGCGACTGGCTTGGCAACTACCAGCTTGCTGATTTCCCGGGCACGCTGTATGAAGATGGCGTGCAGGCAATCATCGATACCGTCATGGGGTCGGCAGAGCCAGTTACCCTGCTCTGTCTCGGCCCTGTACCGAATATCGCAGAAGCGCTGCGGCGCGAGCCCCGCATCGCGGACAATGCCCACGTCGTCGGCATGTATGGATCAATCGATATCGGCTACGATGGCGAACCAGGCGCGGTAGCAGAATGGAATGTTCGCTCCGATCCAGCGTCGTTGCAGGCGGTATTCCGTGCGCCCTGGAACATCACCATCACACCGCTCGACACCTGTGGACTCGTCACACTGGATGGCGAGCGATTTGGCACGCTCTACTGCAACGATGATCCATGGCTGGATGCGCTGATGGAAAACTATGCCGCCTGGCTGCCTACCTCGCCTTACATGGACCCCGATACGGACCCGACAAAGACGAGCAGCACATTGTTCGACACGGTAGCTGTGTACCTAGCTGCAGAACGCAACCTGGTCGAGATGAAAGCGCTGCCGCTTACCATTACCGATGATGGTTATACCATCATCGATGAACAATCGGGTCGCATGGTGGACTGCGCAATCGGCTGGAAGAACCTTGACGCGTTCAAGAATCTGTTGGTCAAAACCCTACTTGCCTGATCATCATCGGTATCAGAGGTTTTCCGCCAGGAAATCTACCAAAACCGCAGGCAAGCATTCAAAACGTTTTTTTCCTCCAGATCTCCATTCCATTGTGTCGGGGCAGATCCCAAATACGGCGCCCGCTATGCTCATCAGTCTCATAAGTACTGAAAAAATCATTCAAGGCTGTTCGTAATTGTTCCTGCTGAGACTCTGATGGTGCCGGCGCAGGTCGTCTCTCACCCAGGGGATGAGACAGATCGAACCAGACCTCTTCGGGCTCCAGGGATGAATTTTTCCGGTAGTACCGAACGAGCTTCCAGCGTCCATCGTGAGCCATCCTTGCATTTCCCATTTCCGCGAACTGAAAATCACGGAATCGGATCATTCGCCTGCCCTTGAGCAATGGCATGAGACTGATTCCGGGACCGTCATAATCCGCCTGTGCCTCACCAGCACCAATGAGTTCAAGCACGGTAGGAAAAATATCGTACAGGTTGACGAACTCCTGTCGAACCTGTCCCGGCGTCACATGTTCGATCGGGCCGGAAATTATCAGCGGGATATTGATGGATTGCTGATAAAGGTTTTGCGGAACCGTGGCATTGCCCTTTCCGTACAACCCATACTGTCCTGTCAGATGACCATGGTCCGACGTAAAAATTACCACTGTATTTCGCAGCAAACCGCGCCCCGTTAAAGCGTCGAGCAATCGTCCCACCTGCTCATCTACCAGGGTTACAGCTGCGAGGTATTGCGCGATCGTTTCGGCATGCGTGTCTACGCCAGGCGCGTTAGGTTGCGCAGTGAGAGCGTTAGTCGATGAATTGAAACTGGATGTATCCCCTGCGGCGACGATATCGGTTGCAATTGCCCGATACTGCTCCACCAGCCGATCTGGCAGACCCTCAAATGGGAAATGTGGCTCAACGAAATTCACAAACGCCGCGAAAGGATCATCTCCGCTGGAATCGATAAACCGAACAGCCTCTTCGCTCAGGTAACGCGCCTGCACGCCCGTGTAATGAATGGCCTGACCATCCGATGAAAAATAAACGGTGCCAGAATGCAGATACTGGTTAACCCAATCAGCCTCACGTTCATCATAAGTTAGCCAGCGATCAAAACCGCGGACAGGATTCCAACTCTTGGTGGTCGCATGCCACTTACCGAACAATCCAACCCTGTAGCCCTGGTCCGAAAGAATTTCAGAAAGCAGAGTCTCTCCATCCAGCCACTGATCGGTACTGCTATCGGCATCGGAAAGAAAATCATGCACCCCGTGCTGCGACGCCGTCCGCCCAGTGAAAAAGCTGGCTCTTGCTGCTGAGCAAACAGGTGTCGGAGAAATCGCCTGGTCAAACCGAACGCCATGTTCTGCAATATAGTCGATGTTCGGCGTCTTGATACGACGGTCATATTCTCCAATGCTCCAGCGACCCTGATCATCGGTCATGATCACCAGCAAATTCGGCCTGCTGCTCTCCGCTAATCCAATATTGATCCAGCCGCTCACGAAGATTGCCATGAGTTTTGCCATTATCCGAACCTGAAATATTTCCTTCATGACAACACTTCTCTGAACTCGGGATATCGCTGCTCTGTCCGGTTGGCTCTGCAGCCTAGCTGTCGGTATTTTGCGGGATCCTAGAATATTTGCAGCTCGCGCTCAAAAAACGAGAACGGGACGTAGTGAACCTTGGTAATGACTGTCGGATCGAAATCATGGTCGCAAACCCGGTGCGGGTGAAGCGCCAGCAAAGAAGGCTCACAGAAAGTGAGCCTTCTCCTTGCTTGCATTCCCCAATGCGGTCAGAAGCTACGCATCGCCTCTACACCCCAGATTCTGGGTTCATTGGTATAACCGAGATTATTGGCAAAATCGATTCCGCCAATAAAATTGTGTTCATCCGTAATATTCCGGCCAAACACGCCAACTTCGAATTTTCCCTCTGTATCGCGATAACCGAAACGCAGTCCACCCTCGTGCTGGGCATCAAAGATGTACTCAGCACTTTCATAAAGAAAATCCTGAGTTTCTCCTTTGAATTTCCAGTCTGTGAACAGATACAGCTCTCTGGATTCCGAAAGCGGATAGGTATAGGCCAATTCCAGATTGGCTGTCCATTTCGGTGCATGCTGGAAGGCATTACCATCGATCAACGCAAAGCCGTTTGCATCGAGCGGATCCAAGATGGTTACCATCGGGCCGCCCGGAACCGACAGGGTAGGATCGTTTATCTCGGTTTCAGCGTAACCAAGCCCACCGGATAAGATCAGATTATCACTTGCAGCGTAATCGATCTCCAGTTCAATGCCATAGCCGATACCCTCATTCGCATTCAAAAGCGCTGTACTATTAGACGTACCACCTACAGCAACTAACTGCATGTCGTCGATCGCATAATAGAACGCCGCCGCACTGAACCGGGCCCGCTCAAACTGAGCTTTATAACCAACCTCTCCCGAAAAAATGGTTTCCGAATCTGCAGTTGTCACTTCTACATCATCTTGAATACGGTCCTGGATAGTCGGAGCCCTAAAGCCTGTGGCAAAGCGTGTATATACCTGCGCGTCATCACTGATCGCATAGGACACTGCGAGATCCCAGCTCAGATAATTGTCCCGTAAACTAATCGGCGCAGGATCTATTGCGCCGGTGTAATCGATATGGTTGGCATCTTTTTCGTCGGTTGTATAGCGCAAGCCAGCTGTCAACGTCATTTGATCTGACAGGTCAAATGAACCCTGACCGAAAATTGACCAGGACGTATTGTCAATATGGACAAATGAATTAGGCAGGAACTCTGTCGCACCAGCATTCTGGCTGGAGGATGTGCTGTCCAGAGAATCCTCAAAGTAGAAATAACCAACCTGGTAATTAAGAGGACCATCTAGGTCACTTGCGAGACGCACCTCCTGCGTCAGCTGGGTGACCACCTGGCCACCGCCAGTATCGACATTCACAACAAATGGTGAATTAAATGGGCTAAACGGGGTACTTGGCGGTCCCATATCCCCGCCGCCACACGTAAACAGGCAACCGTAACCGCCATCGATGTCACCGCGCCCAAAGCGATCATAGATATCCTGATAAGAAGTAATGGACGTCAGGGTATAGTTGCCCAAATCCAGATCCAACGTCAGGTTTGTTCCACGGGACTTCATCCAGCAAGGATTATTCGCACCGCCGTCAAAAAACACTACGTCCCGAATGTAATTTGCATTGGGCTCATTACTACCCTTATCAAATACATTTGCACGAAAGAGGGAGCACGTACCCTCCTGGTCTTGTTGTTGATGCAAAAGCAGGGCCGAGAAATTCTCTGTTGGTGTCCACAGCAGCTGCAGGCGTGCAGCATTTATGTTATGCCCACCCAATGCATCGCTTTCGCCGGTAAAAGCATTGTCAACCCAGTCATCCTTATGTTGTGTGAGAAACGAGGCTCTGGCCATTAACATTCCATCGGCAATCGTACCGCCAAGAGCTCCTTCAGTAGTGAAAGTGCTCTTCTCACCAGCCGAAACTTTGAAAAACCCTTCCGTCTCTTCAGTAGGCCGCCGGGTGTTAACCTTGACGATACCGGCTGTTGTATTACGACCGAACAATGTGCCTTGAGGTCCCCTGATAACTTCGACACTATCCAAATCAAACAGAGGAAACGCCTTCGTTGCGGACTTCTCCATTGGGACATCGTCAAACACAACCGAAACGGGCTGCGACGCTGATGCCGTGAAGTCAGCATTGCCGAGACCGCGAAGATAGAATCTCGGTGCCAATCGGCCGTTCGAAGATTCAATGTGTAAACCCGGAGCAGCATTGGCCAGCGCCAGAATATCGGCACCAGCAAGAAATCTCGCTGTCAACCTGTCCTCGGACATTTTCGTTATAGAAATCGGTACCGATATAATATTTTCTTCACGCTTTTGTGCGGTAACAATAATTTCTTCAAGTGTTTCCTGAGCTTTGGCACCGGGGCTCCCCAGTAAAAAAGCAGCGATACCTAACGTAACTGCCTGTAGCAGTTTCCGAGCATTGAAAGTAGACATTTCCTTCCCCAATCGATCTTTTTCTTTTGACCCGCGGATATCTACCGATTCTAGCGGATTTTTTACTTTTTTTGTCAGAATCTTAACCTCCGACCACCGTGATATATTTTCGTGATGGACAGGCGAAATTTTCTGCAGAACATGTTGCTGAGCATCAGTAGTGGATCATTCGCAGCTCCGCTTGAACCCCTGCCTGAATTCTCTAGCAACCCGTTTACGCTGGGTATTGCGTCCGGCGACATAATGGAAGACTCCGTGATTTTGTGGACCCGTCTGGCGCCCGACCCCCTTGCAGCGGACGGTGGAATGCCGCCCGTTTCTGTTCCGGTTCAATGGGAGCTAGCGACTGACAACTCCATGTCTCGCATCGTCCGGCAAGGTGAAACTCAGGCAACGCCGGCTCTAGCGCATTCCGTACACATTGACGTAAAGGGATTGGAGCCTAGTCGTGAGTATTGGTATCGATTTTCCGTCTCAACGCAAACATCCCCGACAGGCAAAACCAAAACCTTACCCAAGGCTAGAGGCCATCTCGACTCAATTCGTTTTATTACTGCATCCTGTCAAAACTATAGTCACGGCTTCTTTAATGCCTATGAACATATGGTGTGTGACAAACCCGATTTTATTCTGCATTTGGGTGACTACATTTATGACACTTCTTTCGGGGAAACATTCAGAAAACACGAGACAGAAGATGCTCCCGTCACCCTCGCCGATTACCGGCGCCGGCACTCTCTCTATAAGACTGACAAACACCTGCAACACGCTCACTCGCAAATACCCTTTTTCACGACTATCGACAATCACGACGCTATAGAAGACATGAACCCGGACAAATTTAGGCAACGTATGGCTGCCTATCAGGCCTGGTATGAACATATGCCTGTGCGTGGATATCACAGGGTTGGCGATAACCATTTCGATCTGTACCGGAAAATTTCTCTTGGCAATCTCGCTCAAATCAGCCTGCTGGATTCCCGACAGTTCCGGGATAAAAGGGAGCTCTGTACGGAAGATATTGACGCCGGTTATGGTTTTGGCAACTACCGAGAACGTTGCAGTAATTTATTCAGAAACGATCGCACAATGCTTGGGAAAAATCAGGAGCGGTGGTTGGAGCAAAACCTGACGCAGCACGAGTCACTCTGGAATGTGATCGCATCTCCGGGCCCATTCCTACCATTTCGGTATTACAAAGAAGGAAAGGAACACCGTTACATCGGTGCGTGGGATGCATATCCGGCAAATCGATTGAGGGTCTCAGAAGCCATGCAGGCAACGACAACCGGACATCCGCTTATCTTGAGCGGCGATGTGCACTCTTTCTGGGCCGTTGACGGCGCATTAACAACAGAAGAAAGTGAACGGATTCCTGTAGTGGAATTTGTCACATCATCCATCAGCGCAAACTGGCCGCCGGCGCTGGCTGAACCGGTCACCGACAACTTGCACCACAACCCCCAGGTCAGGTTTTACAGGCCCGACAAGCGAGGTTACCTGTTGCATGACGTCAATCCGTCACAGTGGGAAGTCACAGCTCGTGCAATAAATGATGTGAGGGATGAACAATCGTCGGCATTCAACCTGGCAAGCTTCATGGTAACCAACGGTAAATCAGGCTTTATAAAAAACAGTTTGCCGCAGGCAAACGAGTAAAATCTCTAAACCCATTCCTGCAATGCAGCTTCAGCACACGCTTGTTCAATTTCATAAGGCACCGTCTGCGGCCCCTTGCACAGCGTGTCAGCATGAAGTGCGAGACATTCCAAGCTGAGCGTCTGCAGGGCAAGACCGACATCCATCGCTTCTATCGGGTTGCCGTCACCGGCTGCGAGATTGATCAAATTTCCCTTTGCAAGCAGGAAGATTTCTTTTCCGCCATCCAGCAGGAATCGCTCAACATTTGGCCTAAGCGTATCTGACTCCAGAGCCATTTCCTTTAGACACTCAATCTCAATTTCCGAACTAAAGGCACCTGCATTAGCTAAGACAACACCATTTTTCATCAGCGGGAAATGTTCCTCTTTCAACACAGCATCCCGCCCCGTAACAGTCAGTACAATATCGGCCCCCGGAAGCAAATCCTCCAGCACTCCTGTTCTGAAGCCCTCAAGGTGCGCCTCCAATTGTGCCAATGGCGCGGTATCGACGATCGTAACGTGGGCCCCGAGACCACGGAGTCGCTGAGCGATCCCCTGCCCGCAGTACCCGTAGCCGATCACCAATGCGGTTTTTCCACTGACCATAATATTGGTTGCCCGCATGATGCCGTCCACTACGGAACTTCCCACTCCGTATCGATTTTCAACGATCCGTTTGACCATTGTGTCGTTAATGACAATTGTCGGAAACCCGAATGGTGGCAGAGTTTCCCGGAGTCGATTCGCACCAGTGGTGGTTTCTTCTGTCGCACCAAGCAGTGATTCTCGTAAGGCTTCATAACCAGCTTCCTCGTCGAGGATACTGTGCAAATCACCACCGTTATCGGCAATTATTGAGGGTTTTTTGTCCAGCACACGTCTTGCATTTTGCATGTGCTCGTCAACCGTCTCACTGCGCCAGGCAAATACTTTGACTCCAAATTCCTTGACCAGATAGGCTGCGGTATCGTCCTGCGTCGTTCCGGGACTGCCGGTTATGGCGACTTTGGCCCCTCCTGACATCAGCGTTTCGATCCACACACCCGTCTTTGCCTCAACGTGCAGACATATTCCGATCAGGTGATTACTGAAGGGTTGTTCAACGCTCAGACGTTTCTTGATGGCCCCTAAAATTGGCATACGGCTGCGCGCCCAATCGACCCGGCGTCTACCTGACTCACTGAGGTTGATGTCTTTGATTTTGTGGTCGTTCGTCATCGCTGAAATCTTGTAGTCAGGCCATTTACGGGCATACACTTCTTTGAAACAAGGGCACGTTTGCGTACGTTATCGCTCCGCCCCCACGAAAAACTGCCTTTACCAACTTCCAAGCTTTTCTCTTTACGCCCCTGAAAAATGGTTTTTCCATCATGTAAGCGCAAGACCATCGAAATTGATAATGTATTCATCAATAAAGGTATTGACCTGAAAATGCTGAATTCCCATCAATGAATCTAATCAAAACAATATTAATTTGTATGTCCGGATCGTTCATCATATCCGGACTCCTTAATCCTATAGGCCTAATCAGCGGACCGGTTGCCGAAGCATACGGCATTCCGGTCACGGCCGCGGTAGCTCGATTTGGTTACTATACCCTTGGAGTTTTCACTGGCTATATTCTTTCTTTTTACATTTTCGACCACCTGCGGCTCAAATCCGTCGTAGTCATTGGCTACGGAATGCTGGCGATGTCCTTAGCAGGTTTGTATTTGATTGAAAATGGGCCTGCGATGATGTTTTTCCTTTTCGTGATCGGCTTGATTGCAAGCGTGCAGGTGTGCGGTGCGAGTACGCTCGTAAGCTGGTTATGGAGCGGGAATCCGAGACAAACAGCGTTGATCGCGCAAGATGCAATGTTCAATGGCGGTGGCATTGTTTTCACTGCCATGACGACATGGCTCCTGGCAGCCAATTTTCATTGGGCGACAACCTACGCGGTTGTCGGAGTCATCGCATTACTGATTAGCACTATCGCTTCGACTACTGACATCAAAGAAGCCAAGGACACTGACGCGGGATCCGGAATACAAACAAGCTGGAACGTCGGCATTCTCGCCGTAGGCGTCAGTGTCCTGCTTTTCCTGCTGGGTAAAATCTCTATCTTTATATGGGCGCCACAATTCGCTGAGCAGTTTCTTGGTGCCAGCACTCTGGAATCAGGACGGTTGCTGACTAATATTTTTGTGGGCGCATTTTGTGGGTCGTTAGTCGGAACCTACGTGGTGTCGCGCATGCGTATCGATTTTTTCCTTATTGCGATGCTATCAATCGGCGGCACCGGTTTATATTTAATGATTTCAGCCCAGGATGTACCAACGGTTATGCTGACCGGCTACCTTGTTGGCGCCTCTATAGGCGCAACATTTAACGGTTATACGGCCTTCGGATTATCTTTCGTGGCAACACCAAACCACAAAAATGTGGCTTACCTGCTTTTGGCCGGGGGGGTTGGTGCAGCGATCGCGCCGTGGTTCAGTAGTCAGATAGTGGAAATAACCGGAAAAGTCCGTGATGCACTGCTTGTTTGCCTGGCAATTCAGGGCATCGTGCTCGTTAGTGTCCTCCTGTTAACGCTTTATAATCGGTGCCATCAACATCACACGGGACCTGGCCAAATGCTCGGTAACAATTCAAAAGGAAATAGCGATTAAATGATGTACCCAGATCTGGATGGAAAGACCGTTATCGTTACGGGAGCCAGCCAGGGAATTGGCGCCGCGATCGCCAAGGCCTTTGCGGCAACCGGAGCGAACACCGTAGTCCACTATCGCTCGGCCAAGAATCTCGCAGACTCGATCGTAAGCGATATTTCGAAGAATTCGGGAAACGCAATCCCAGTCGGTGCCGCGCTCGATGAAGCCGCTGGAGTTGATCACCTGTTTGAAAAAGCGGGAGAAATATACGGCAACGTCGATGTATTGATTAACAATGCCGGTTCGTTTCCAAATTCGCCGCTGCTCGACCTCGGCCTGGATGATTGGCGACGGATGTATGCCGACAATATGGAGTCCACTTTCTTGTGCACTAAGGCCGCCGGCAAAATCATGATGGGTCACGGTGGCGGGGCCATCGTCAATATTGCCTCAACCTCGGCACTCAACCCCGGCACCGATCACGCGCACTACAATAGTGCGAAGGCGGCGGTACTGATGTTTACCAGATCTGCGGCCCAGGAACTTGGGCAATACAAAATCCGTGTTAATGCAATTGCGCCGGGGCTTGTCTATCGCCCGGGGCTCGAGGAGCAATGGCCAGATGGCTTTTCCCGCTACTGTGATGCGGCTCCGTTATCCTGTGTAGTTCAACCGGAAGACGTTGCCAATGCCTGCCTGTTCCTGTCTTCCGAACAAGCCGCTCGTATTACCGGGGCAACCTTGCCTGTTGACGCGGGCGTACTTACCGCGATGACTTATTAGGAGAAATTCTTGTCACACCCGACCAAGCTAACCGGCAAGAACATTGTCGTTACCGGGGCGGCACAAGGTATCGGCCTCGGAGTCGTTGAGGAACTGATGGCACAGAACGCCAATGTCATCATGCTCGATCGTGACGGTGAAAAACTATTCGCCACGGCAGAAAAAGCAGAAGCCCTGTCTGACGGAACGATTTTATCATTTGCTACTGACGTCACGGAACTAGGCACTGTTCGCTCTGCATTCAATTCAGCATCTGACCGTCTCGGACCTCTTGATGGGCTGGTCAATAATGCTGGCATTATCCGGATGGGAGCTGCCTCCGAAAGCACGGAAGAGGACTGGCTGTCGCAAATGAACGTCAATGTTATGGGTGTGGTCAATTGCTGCAATACATTCCGCGAATATTCGGGTAATACCGGCTCAATTGTGAATATTGCATCAAATGCCGGGAAAGTCGGTTACCCGAATATGGCAGCCTATAACGCCAGCAAGTCGGCTGTCATCAATCTCACTCGCACATTGGCTGCGGAATGGGCGCCCGACATTAATGTAAACGCTGTTTGCCCAGGCGGCGTTCTTACCCCGATGTTGCAACACGTCGCCGATGTTGTCGGGTCAAAAATTGCGGAAAATCCGGATGAATTGATTGCGACAATGGTCCCCACCCAATTGAATCGCCACATCCAGCCGCGGGAAGTCGGCAAAGTAGTCGCCTTCCTGTTATCTGATGCGGCAACAATTATCCGCGGTCAGTCGATCAATGTTGATGGTGGTGATACACCCTATTGAAGGAAACCTGACATGCCCATAGGAATCATCGGCATAGCAGTGCTTATAAGCATCGCTGTTTTACTCTCTGAAGATCGTAAACGCATCAATTTCCGTGTTGTGGGCAGTGCTTTCCTGCTGCAAGTGCTAATCGCCGTCGTTGTCTTATATGTCCCGGCCGGGCAACGTTTTCTTGGGTCTATGTCAAATGCCGTACAGGGCATCGTAGATCACGTTAAATCCGGTACCGGGTTCCTGTTTGGTGACCTTGGAAGTGGCGTCGGTTTTGTATTCGTTCTGCAAGTACTGCCCATCATTATCTTTATCTCTTCGCTGATGGCAGTACTTTACTATCTAAATGTCATGCAGTGGATTGTCAGAATTCTGGGCGCTGCATTGAGCACGATAATCGGAACCAGTCGTGTCGTCTCGCTTTGTGCGGCCGCCAACATCTTTATCGGCCATACAGAATCACCGTTGGTGGTCAAACCATACCTGAAGAAACTGAGTCGCGAAAAACTCTTCATGGTAATGAGTTCCGGGCTCGCCTCGGTGTCTGGCGCGATATTGATAGGCTATTCCGCACTCGGCATTAAGATCGAATACCTGATCGCGGCCGCATTCATGGCGGCCCCTGGCGGATTATTGTTTGCAAACATATTGGTTCCGCTGAAAGAGGGGGACATAGAAACCGATGAGACCCTGAAACTGGCCGAAGCCGAAGAACAACGACCAACCAACATTGTCGAGGCAGCTGCTGATGGTGCAGCTACAGGACTGAAGCTGGCAGCCAATATCGCCGCCATGTTACTTGCATTCATAGCTTTAATCTCCCTGGTGAACGGATTACTCAACTGGACAGGGAGCATTGTCGGTTTCGAGGGTGTAACGCTGGAGATGATATTCGGCTGGGTATTTGCTCCGGCCATGTACATCCTCGGCGTTCCTTGGGCAGATGCCGTTGCAACCGGCAACCTGATGGGTCAGAAGCTAGTCCTGAATGAATTCGTCGCATTCGTGAGTATGCTCAACGTACAAGAAAACTTGAGCCCCAGAGGACTGGCAATCATCACATTTGCCTTGTGTGGATTCGCCAATCTCAATTCACTGGCTATTCTTGTTGGAGGATTGGGAGGCTTGGTTCCTGAAAGACGTCAGGATATTTCAAAACTCGGCCTTAAGGCTGTCTTGGCTGGCTCTTTGTCCAACATGATGAGTGCCAGTATTGCGGGTATTCTCTTATTTTGGTGACTCCGTTAATTCGAGAAAAATGCAATCGGCCGCCTACTCAGCATTGCGAAAAAACGTAAGTGGTCTTTTTTCGCCATCATCGAAAAAACGTGCGCCTGTTCCAATTTGATTGTAATCGCCAAGCTCGCGCCTAGCATTCTGAGCATCCGCCGTGAGTTGTCTGACAATTTCAGGATATTCCGTGGACAGATCATTCTGCTCACCCAGGTCATTGTGCAGATCGAATAGCAAGGGTCTTTCCACCGAATCCGTATAGCGCCCGATCCACAAGGTATAGGGCGAATTGGCTTCCCGCGGAAAAACAAGTTTCCATCGGCCAGATCGCACTGCCTGCAAATGAGTCAGTGAATAATAGTAGAAATTGGAGTGCGGACTTTTCGCCCCTGAATGCTGAAATAATATTGAGGATATATCCTTTCCATCAAGTGTTACCCCGACCGGCAATTGTGCACCGGCCAGTGCAGCCAGGGTGGGGAATAAATCCATCGACGTGACCAGAGCGTCACTGACCGTAGATTCGGGAATGCTTCCTGGCCAACTCATGATGGCAGGCACCCGAATGCCGCCCTCCCAGTTCGAGTATTTGCGGCCTCTCAGCGGAGCGGCACTGCCAACATATTCACTGCTGTGTCCAACTTCGGGGCCATTGTCAGACAGGTAAATTATCAGCGTATTACTGTCAAGATTCAGGCGATTGAGTTCCTGGAGTATTTCTCCCACGCTCCAGTCAAGCTCCTCCACCGCATCGCCGTATGGCCCACGGTCGGACTGCCCTTTGAAACCAGTAGATGCACCCAGCGGCAAATGGGGCATGTGATGTGCGAGATATACGAAAAACGGTTTGTCGCGATTTTTTCGGATGAACCCCAGTGTTTCTGCCGTGTATTTCTGCGTTAGTAAGTCCACGTCGGCAGGAGTTTCAACGAGCAAATCATTGCGTATCATTTCCGGGATAAAGCGATCAAGATCAACGTCCCTGGTATATCCGTGATACATCGGTGTGCCATAGAAGTAATCAAATCCCTGGGCATTTGGCATAAGCTCCGCTTTGAATGGCCCCTTCCCTCCTGGACGCCCTGGGGATTGAGGCGGGGGTGCAAAATCCCATGGCTCATCACCGTCCCCAGCCATATGCCACTTGCCAATCACTGCCGTTTGATAACCTGCCGATTGCAAAACCTCCGCGATAGTAATTTCACGGGAATGCAGGATGCTGTTGGGATTTTTCCTGTTGCCGGGTTCCGCGACTCTTATTGGATAGGAACCGGTAAGCAGTGCAGCTCTGGATGGACCACAAATCGGCTGCGCATAAAAACTGGTAAATCTTATTCCACCCGCGGCCATGCTATCGAGCACAGGTGTCCGGATGTCGGTTGACCCATATACACCAATATCGTTGTAGCCCTGATCATCGGTGTAAATCACGATGAAATTTGGTTTTGTTAATCGCTCTTTTTCCGTGGGCGCTGAATTGTCTGTCGAATTGCACGCAGATAGCAGCGCGAATACCAATACCCAAAACAGATTCAAATATTTATTTTTCAGGGGTATTCCTTTGGTGATAGCAATTGATTGCCAGCATCAGATGCATCCCTACAACGTACGTTCGTTGCCACCATCGATCGTCAACTGCATACCGGTGGACTTGGCAAAATCCTTATCGGCCATTGCCAGGATCGCTCGAGCCACATCGTCTGACGAGATTTCGGTTGCGAGTAGATTGCGTCGCTTGTACTCGTCTACGGTGAGACCGTATTTTTCTGCGCGGGCATTGAGCACGTCGTCAGTCCAGATGCCAGTGTCGAATACCGCATCCGGATGCAACACATTTACCCTGATGCCGTGATCGGCCAGTTCCAGCGCCGCAACGCGAGCGAGCTGGGTCAGCGCGGCTTTCGCGACCGAATATGCCCCGGCCCCGGGACCCGGCGCCAGTACATTTTTGGAAGCCACGACAATCACCGATGCATCGAAACCTTCCTTTAGATAAGGTATTACCTCGCGCATGACCTTGAAGTGTGAATCGAGGTTCAGTGCCAAGGCCGCATGCCACTGTTCGTCACTCGTATCCTGCAAATAGGCACCTGTCGGAAACGAGCCGGCATTGCTGACGACGATGTCGATGCCACCAAACCACAAGACGGTGGTTTCCAGCGCTTTTCTGATCGCGTCAGTCTGCGTGACGTCGGTCACGCTGCCAAGGTACAGGGGCGAATTGGAAACCTCCGTGACGATCGGGTCCTTATCGAGACCGACGACGCAGACGCCGTGATCCATTAGCTGCGCTACCGCGGCCCTGCCGATGCCGGAAGCCGCGCCGGTGACCAGGGCCACCTTCCCCTCAAGCGAACTCGCCGCCCCGGTTTTCTTTAGCTTTGCCTGCTCCAGCTCCCAGTATTCCACGTCGAATATGTCCTGTTCGGGCAATGCCTGCCATCCGTCCATCTGCTCGCCCCACAGAATCGCTTTCGCCGTATGCTCGACGATGTCGGTGCAGACCTTGAGCCTTTTCCCGTTAATCGCAAAGGCGGCGGCGCCCTTGTCTTTACGGACACCCCAACGCGGCGCAAGATCCAGGCAGGTCAAATCCTCACCAGCATGGCGATCGAAATACGATTGATATTCAGCCGCAAAATGATCGATATCCGCCGCATCGTCGCCAGTCATCAACATAGGCAACTGCTTCGTGTGAAGCACATGATCGGGCGTAAGCGGTCCGCGCCGGGCACAGTCCTCGACGTTATCGAGGCTGGCCAGCGCCAGAGGCAGAAAGCGCGCAACCATGTTGCCACCGCGACACGCCCCAACCTGCTTGCGCAGTCTCGCGAATTCCAGTGCGCTGATCCCCGAGGGATCGCTGCCATTGCCTGGCTTGACGTCTATGTCGATGTGCTCGGCAATGTATTGTTCGGCTTTCGTCACGATGTGCAGCATATTTTCGTAACTTTGCCGGGCATCGTCGTGGAATGTAAAAACGCCGTGATGCAGCAGAATGATGCCACGGCATACATCCCAGTCGATGGTGCGTGTCGCATCAAAAACCTGTTTCGCCAGGATGAACCCGGGCATCACGTACGGCAGAATCAGGACTTCGTCGCCATACAACCCTCGAATCTTGTCTTCGCCGCCTTGCGTGTTCGAAATCGAGACCACGGCATCGGCGTGAGTGTGATCGACATATTTATGAGGAATGATCGCGTGCAGGATGGTCTCCACCGAGGGTGCCGGCGCCTTCGGATCGGTTTGTGAGCATTTGAGTTCACGCACCATGTCAGTGTCGGACAACGTCGGCAAAGAAGACAATTTTTGCAACGTTTTAAGCCGCGTCGGGGCGAAGCCATCTGTACCAATCGTCTCCAGGTCATGCCCGCTTCCCTTGATATACAGTATCTCCTCGGATTCCCCGAAGACATTGACGGCCACATCTTTAACGGAGGTATTGCCACCGCCGTGAAGAACGAGGTCCGCGGACTGTCCCAGCAAGCGCGATGTATAGGCCCGGAGTTCAAGGGGGCTGTCGCACTGGCTGGCTTCGCTGTCATGCCAGAGGTTTTTCATTTTCCTTACCTGTTATTTCCTGCGTGCATCGGTCTTGTCGACGGTCAACTTCATCGGAGTTTCCCGGACGTGCCTGTTTAGGCTGCCACCTGCCGGTCCGACCAGGACACCACACAGCAGATCATTAAAGAACATGAGCCTGCTGCATCGCTTGTCCGTGTATAGGATTCAAAGCTTGGCGCCTGGCAACGCGCCGATGAATGCCGACATGACGGGTATCATCTGGTAGAACTCGCGCGAACCGCCGTGGCCGCGCTCCGAATCGATCACGTGCAGCGTTGCTGACTTGCCGAGCGTTTGCAGGATGTCGACGATTTCGGCGGCGAACCGTGGTTGCACGGAACCGTCGGTGCGCGAAGGCATCATGAGGACGCTAGCGTTAACCCGATTCAGCCCGTTCGCGAGCGCTTCCCGCCAGTTGTCTGCATCGCCCCGCGCATAGCCTAGGTTCTGCGTTGTCAATGCGCGCGACTGGTAGAGATAGCAATTAGCATCGATGCCGGTTCTCGCGCGCTCCGTGGCACTTGCCAGCAGTTCCGCCTCCATGTCAAACAGGTTGTCGAAGTCATCATACGGCGAACGACCCTGGTCATACTCGAGGATGTTGTTCTCATGCCATAGCGCGGAGCCATTGTAGGCAGAGGACGATGTCAGCGACGCGATGGCCATGCCCATGTCCGGGTAACGGCCCGTTCCATAATATTCACCGTCCTGCCAGTTCGCATCGTTCATGATGGCAGTACGTCGGACCAGGTGGTTCGCCATGTGCTGGGCAGGCGATCGGCCCCGCGCCACAACGGGAATGGCGCCGTCGGCAAGGTCAGGATAGGTCGTTATAAGCTCTAGTGCCTGGTACCCGCCCATCGAGATCCCGGACACGGCGACTAGATGTTTGACACCGAGATGGTCCAGCAGTTTTTTGTGGACGTGGACCATGTCACGGATCGTAAAGGTGGGAAACGTCATGCCATACGGTCGACCGGTCGCCGGGTCGATCGAATGGGGGCCGGTGGTTCCGGACCCGGGTTTGCCGTCACGGTGCCCTCCCGCCAGTGCCTGCGGGCTGATAACGAAATACTTGTCGG
>CAZWEW010000005.1:0-34576 GCA_964633055.1 uncultured Woeseia sp.
GGGGGGCAGGTAACCTATCACGGACCCGGGCAACTGATGATTTACCCGCTCATCGACCTGAAGCGGGCCGGCATCGGCGTGCGCACCCTCGTGACTGCGCTGGAGCAAAGCGTCGTCGATCTCGTCGGACAGCATGGTGTTGACGCGGAAGCTCGCTGCGGCGCGCCAGGCGTATATGTAAACTCGCGAAAGATCGCCAGCATCGGACTGCGTATTCGGCGCGGTGCGAGTTTTCACGGTATGGCACTTAACGTCGACGTCGACGGCGAACCGTTCTCGCGAATCAACCCCTGCGGTTTCAACAACCTGGAGGTGACGAATCTGCGCGCCGTCGGCATCGAGGAAGACCGCGAGACGATTCAGGCAACGATCGAACGTAATTTCCTACACCACCTGGGGCTACAGGGCGAAACAATCGTCAGCGCTGATTGAGGGCCTCGAGGCGATCGGAACTGCCCACGTCGTGCCAATCTCCCCGGTAGTGCGTTCCACCGAGCCTGCCAGCATCTGCGGCAGCTCGCAGCAATGGAACGACAGAAAATCGTCCCTCGCCCGCTTCCGCAAAGAAGGATGGCCGATAGCGCGCTATCCCACCGTACGTCAATTGTCGCTCCGGCCCGTTCCGAACGAGGTTGTCAACGACGTCGAAATCGCCGATCCTTTTATGTGGTGGCGTATCGACAAGAACGAGTTCGGCGTCGACATCGCTACTCAGACCATGATCTGGTATCGAGAAGTCCGTGAAGATATCTGCATTGACGACCCAGAAGGGTGCGTCGCCGAGTACCGGTAGTGCCCGACAGATTCCGCCACCTGTTTCTAGGACCTCGTCATACTCCGGGCTGTAGACAACGCTGAGACCGAACTGCTCGCCCGACCCCACGTGTTCCACGATGTATTCACCGAGCCAGCCAAGGTTGATGACGATGGTCTGGCAGCCGGCTGCGGCGAGCATGCGAAGATGTCGGTCAACGAGACGCTCGCCGCGCACTTCGACCAACGCCTTCGGCACGCTGTCGGTGACGGGTCGCAGGCGTTCACCACGGCCGGCAGCAAGAATCATCGCATTCATTCCACCACTTCCTCCAGCGCCGGCAAAACCCGGTTACCGACGTATTCTGCGATGAAATGAAGCTCATCATATTGGGATGATGCGTCAACCACGTAAGCAAGCGTTCTCGGTATATCCTTCAGGTAGGCGGATTTGCCGTCGCGGTGAAACAAACGCGCAAATATGCCGGCAGCCTTCAAATGTCGCTGGACACCTACCAGGTCGAAATCCCGGGCAAAATCTTCCCGTGTCTTGCCTGATTCGCACGCCGCGAAAAATCGTTCCGCGTGCCTCGCAACGAAATCATCGGACCACCTTATGTAGCAGTCTCTCAGCAAGGAAACGAGATCATAGACATACGGACCTTCCACCGCGCCTTGAAAATCCAGGATCCCGGGATTGTCGGTCTCGGTGACCATGAGATTCCTCGAATGGTAGTCGCGGTGAACAAAGACGGTCGGCTGGCTCAACGTGCAATCGACGAGCACATCGCAACATCTTTGCCACTCACGCTCTTCGCAATCGGAAAACTTCATACGAAGATGCCGACCGCACAACCAATCTCGAAAAATCGTGGTCTCGAAACGAACCAATGCTTCGTCGTAGGCCGGCAACTGTCCCTGAAACGCCTTGCCCTCCTTTTGCATCACGATCAGTGCATCGATCGCATCGCTGTAAAGTGCATCGGCGGTGTCTGGCTCGTCATCAACCTGTTGCAAATATTGCGTGCATCCCAGATCGGTCACGAGCAAGAACCCCTTTTCCAAGTCGAATTCGACGATTCGGGGGCTGTTCAACTCCATCGATGCCAGGAATGCTGCCACGTCAATGAACGGACGACTGTCTTCCAATTCCGACGGCGCATCCATGACAATAAGACTTTCGTCACCCTGCACCCGGTAATAACGTCGGAAGCTCGCGTCTTCAGACACGGGTACCGGCGAGGCGTCACCGAGTGCGTCGAACCGCCGCACCCATCTTGTGAGTTGATCGAGTCTCTCGTCCGAATTCATGTGTCGGGTCAGGCAGTCATATTGAGTTAAGTGCGTTGAAGGGTCGGCCAATCTGTGCGAAGGTAGCAAATTGCACTAAGTGATAACATTTTTTCTCCGTAACATCCTGTCCTAATTCACTTTTAGCAAAGTTCGCGACTGCCCCTTGTCCAGACTGCCAGCCATTTGTTCTACCATCCTCGCCCTGCTGGCGTTCAACGCCGCCAGCTCACAGGAACCCTTGCGTTGCGAAGCGGGGCACCTCATTGGCAACCCGGAAGACTCGCTGCTGGCGCGATTCGGCACGGGCGACCCGGACTTCATTGAATTCCAGGTCGGCAACCTGGAAGCACAATTCGGCGTGCAGCCATCCGCGTCGATGTCCGGCGGCGTGCTGCTGCGTCGTGGTGACCGTATGGCGGGGGCCGATGCGGCCCAATACGATCCGATCGAACGCGCCCTCTTCCTGACAGGCAACGTTCGCTATGAGGATCCGGGGACGGTCGTCGTCAGTCAGTCGGCGGAATTCGGGTATGTCACCGGACGGATCCGGTTCGAAGGTGCTGATTTCCAGTTAGGCAGTCGCGGCAGGGGTACAGCGGGCTTTCTCGAGATTAACCAGGAAGGTAACCTTGAACTGGGCGACGTGGGCTACACGACGTGTCCGTCCGGGTCCGAGGATTGGATTATCGAAGCCGGTGACATCGAACTCGATACCAGTACCGGCGTGGGCAAGGCACGGGATCTCAAGCTACGATTCAAGGGCTTACCCATTCTCTATTCTCCCTATCTTTCGTTTCCGATTACGGATGCCAGGAAGTCGGGCATCCTGACGCCTGAAATCGGCAGCACGGGTCGCAGCGGCAACGAGCTCAGCCTGCCATATTACTGGAATATCGCGACGAACTACGATGCAACATTGACGCCCCGCCTGCTAACCGATCGCGGCATGCAAATGGGCGCTGAATTTCGGTACTTGTTTCGAAATAGCAACGGCGAGGCACAGGTCGAATACCTGCCGAACGACAATAAATTAAATAGCGACCGCCACATGGTTTCGTTTGACCACCGGACGCTGTTTGGCAGTGGCTGGAGAAACCTGATCGACTTCAATGAAGTCTCCGACAGTCGGTATTTCGAGGACCTGGGCGGCAGCCTCAGTATTTCGAGTATTACGCACCTGAACAGAAGCGCGCTTTTCGACTACTACGGCGAACACTGGTCGGCACTCATGCTGTTCCAGGAGTACCAGACCATCGACCGGGCGATCGCACCGGTGGACGAACCCTACCGACGGTTGCCACAGATTCGTCTGTCGGGCTACTGGCCTGATGGATTCCTGGGTCTCGACTTTGGCTTTGACAGCGAACTCGTCAATTTCGATCGGGATATCGGAACAGTCGGCTGGCGATTCAATATGTCACCCGGCATCGAATTACCCTTCGAGCGTCCGGGCTGGTTTTTCAAGCCTGGAATCAAGCTGGACCACACACGCTACGAACTGGAGAATCGCCTCCCGGGTGAACCTGTCGATCCGAGCCGAACACTGCCCATCGCAAGTGTCGATATGGGCCTCAATTTCGAGCGCTTGATGAATAGCTCAGGTCATGTGCAGACGATCGAGCCCAGAATTCTGTATGTCAATGTGCCATTCGAATCGCAGGACGGACTGCCTGTATTCGACACGATTCTCCCGGACCTCAATCTCGTCCAGCTGTATCGGGAGAACCGGTACCTCGGTGTCGACAGGATCACAGACACAGACCAGTTAAGCATCGGCGTCACGTCGCGAATCATCAAAACCGGTACAGGCCGCGAATTGATGTCGGCGACCATCGGGCAGGCGCTGTATCTCAGCGACCAGACCGTCAGGTTGCCCGGCCAGACATTTGCCGTTGGTGACTCCTCGGATTACATCGCCGAGCTACGGTTCCTGATTTACGACAATCTCAATTTCGAGGTCGGGCACCAGTGGAACGATACCGGCACAACGAAATCGGAGGCACGCCTTCAATACCGTCCCGCAGGTAACAAGATTCTCAACTTCGCCTATCGCTTTCGCGAGGGGTCGCTGGAACAAGGTGACATCTCGTGGTCGTGGCAGCTCACGCAGAACTGGAACTTCGTCGGCCGTTACAACTTTTCACTGCGAGACAACGAGGTACTCGAGCAATTCTACGGTATCGAATACGAGAGTTGCTGCTGGGGCGTTCGCCTGGTCGGCCGACGCTATATCTCGACACGTGACGGAACCCATGATTCATCCATTGGCCTCCAATTGGTGTTGAAGGGCATGACGAGTATCGGCACCCCCGCCGACAGGTTGCTCGAACGCGGTATTCTCGGCTATTCCGCCGACGCATTCTGAAGCGGGGGTCGAAAATGTCCGGGCAGCGCGATACTGCTTCCGCAAGCTGTTAATATCTCCGGTCCGGCGCTCCAAGAGAATAGCTCCGATAAAAGTTATGTTTAAAATCAATATTTTATTTATTTCCTTGGGACTTACTCTTGGAGTTTCCGCCCCCTCGGCCCAGGAATTGTCGGACACCGGCCAGTTCCTTGAGGGTGTCGCCGCAATCGTTAGCGAAGGCGTCGTACTCAAGACAGAACTCGACCGGCAACAGGACCTCATCATCATGCGTGCGACACAAGCGCAGATGGAACTACCGCCGGCGCATATCCTGCGCGAACAGGTCCTGGAGCGGCTGATTATCGAAGAGATACAAATGCAGCGGGCCAGTCGTATCGGTATCCAGATTTCCGATCAAATGCTGAACCAGGCCATCGCTCAGATCGCCCAAAACAACAATATGGCCTTCGAAGATCTGCCGGCTCTCCTTGCAGAGGACGGCATAAACTATGGCGAATATCGACGCGACATGCGTAAGCAGATGATTCTCGAGCAGCTAAAGCGCATCGACGTCGTCCAGCGTATTTCGGTTACACCACGAGAGATAGAGGCTTGCATTGCCGACCTTGATGATAACGCCGTCGTCAATTCGAACTACAACCTTTCGCACATCTTCATCTCGGTGCCCGCAAACGCGACCAACGAACAGTTTGCGGAAGCAGCCGCAGAGGCGAATAACGTGTACACACAGCTACAGAACGGTGCTAATTTCGGATCACTCTCGATTCAACATTCCGACGGCGACACCGCACTGCAGGGTGGTTCGCTCGGATGGCGCGAAGGCGGCCAATTGCCGAGCCTGTTTTTCGACGTGGTTGGCGACATGAATAGTGGTGAGTTCTCCGAACCGATCCGGGCAATCAGCGGTTATCACATCGTCAGGGTCAACCAGGTCGAGGGGGTCACACAGAAAAGCGAAATCGAACAAACCCGCATTCGCCACATCCTGATCACGCCAGACCAGATCATTGATGAGGAAACGGCGAAACAGCGTCTTGAAGACGCGCGCGAACGCATCGTGGGCGGTGAAGATTTTGGTGAAATCGCCAAATTGATTTCCGATGACCCAGGCTCGGCCAATGCAGGCGGTGAAATGGGCTGGACGAACCCAGGCGAATTCGTGCCGGAATTCGAAGAAGTTGCAAATAACTCGGAAATCGGCGAGTTATCCGAACCGTTCCGTAGTCGATTTGGCTGGCACATTCTTGAAACACTCGAGCGTCGTATCTACGACAACACGGAAGATCTCAAGGAAAGTAATTGCATCCAGCGTGTCCGGAACGGAAAGCTCGATAACGAAACCGAGCTCTGGGTCCGGCGCATCCGTGACGAAGCGTTTGTCGAATCTAGAATCTGACCGGCTCGTCGTTACGGCAGGCGAACCGGCCGGAATCGGCCCCGAGCTTTGCCTCTCGATTGCCAAGTCGCCATGGTCCGGCCGGGCCGTCGTCATCGGCGATCCGGACATGATCGCCGAACGCGCCGCTACGATCGGCCAACCCACGAATATCCAAGAATACGACCCGGAACGGCCGGCCAGGCAGGGTGAACTGCAGGTGCTCCCGGTACCGTTGGAGGCTGCCACGAAGATCGGCGCACCCAACCCAGACCATGCAGCGAGCCTGCTCGCCGGACTGCGTCGCGGAGTCGAAGGTTGTCGCTCGGGTGAGTTCGCGGCGCTCGTCACCACGCCCCTGCAAAAGAGCAACATCATTGATGGGGGCTTCCCGTTCTCCGGACACACAGAGTATCTGGCCAAGCTCACTGGAACCACAACACCCGTGATGCTGCTCTGTAATAACAAACTTCGCGTTGCATTGGCGACAACACACATACCGCTGAAGGATGTGCCCGACGCACTGACGGTAGAAGGTATTGCCGCGGTGCTCGACGTACTTCATGTGGACTTGGTTGGGAGATTCGGTGTCGCCAATCCGGTGATAGCTGTCTGTGGTCTCAATCCGCATGCCGGCGAAAGCGGACATCTCGGCGCAGAGGATAATGCGATCATCCGCCCCGCTGTCGAGAACGCAAAGTCGAAAGGGATCGATGCTCGGGGACCCTTGCCGGCCGATACGGCATTCGTGAAAGTGGGCAAACCGGTGGATGCAATTCTCGCGATGTATCACGATCAGGGATTACCAGTCGTCAAATACGCTGGGTTCGGAAACGTCGTCAATGTGACGCTGGGTCTACCGATCATCCGTACGTCTGTCGATCACGGTACCGCACTCGATATCGCCGGCAAGGGTATCGCGGATACGGGCAGCCTGTTCGCCGCAATCGAACTCGCCGACCGACTCGCGCGCGGATAGTGCACCAGCCGAGAAAACGATTCGGTCAGCACTTCCTGGTCGCGCCCGAAGTAATCGAACAGATCGTCTCGGCCATTGCACCGCGCGAGGGTGAGACCATTGTAGAGATCGGGCCCGGTCAGGGTGCTATCACGGACCCGCTCTCCCTTTTGGCATCGAAACTTCATTGCGTCGAATTCGACCGGGACCTAGTCACCGGACTAATGAACCGATATGCAAATCGTCCCAACGTTTCGATCCATGAAGCAGACGCTCTCACTTTCGACTTCACATCGCTCGGACAATCGCTGAGACTGGTCGGCAATCTTCCTTACAATATCTCGACACCTCTGCTGTTCCGCCTAGTCGCGTACAGAACGATTATTGCCGACGCGCATTTCATGCTGCAAAAGGAAGTCGTCGACCGGATCACTGCCTCTCCGGGCAGCAAGCGTTTTGGCAGATTGACGGTTATGCTCGGCTGCCGCATGGAATCCGTTCCATTGTTCGACGTACCACCGGGTGCTTTTGCCCCACCACCAAAGGTCGTGTCATCGGTCGTCAGGATGCGACCGCGCCCTAGAGATCATTACGAAATTAGGGACGATGAGACGCTGGAGGCTATAGTCAAACTGGCGTTTTCCCGCCGACGCAAGACACTTCGAAATGCATTGAATGGACTGGTCACGGTGGCGGCTCTCGACGCAGCAGAGCTAGATCTCGGGTTGCGTCCGGAGCAGGTATCCATCGCTGAGTGGGTCCGGCTGGCGAACGAACTGTCCGTAAACAACTGAATCGCAACAGAAGGCGGGGTAGAATACATACCAACGCGAAAAGGTTGACAATGTGGACGAAAAAAAATACGAAATCATGATCCAAGTTGCGACGAGCTACATCGACGATCAGTCAGAACCGGATGTCGATCGATACGTTTTTTCCTATACGATCACCATCGAAAATCGAAGCGACGTCACTACACAGCTGCTGAGGCGCCACTGGATCATCACCGATGCCAACGGGAAGGTCCAGGAAGTTTCTGGAGACGGTGTTGTCGGTGAACAACCAAAACTCCGGCCCGGAGGAACCTTTCGTTATTCCAGCGGCGCAATTATTGAAACACCCGTCGGCTCTATGCAGGGCAGCTACCAGATGCATACCGAAGACGGCGCAGCGTTCGACGCGCCCATTCCGCCGTTTACGCTCGCCGTGCCCGGCATCATTCACTAACGTACAGGAAAGCGGAGCACGCGGATTGGCTCAGTACGCGATTGGCGACCTGCAGGGATGTTACGACCCGTTTCGCAGACTGCTGGACAAAATTAACTTCGACCCGGCCAAGGACAAGCTATGGCTGACAGGCGATTTGGTAAATCGCGGCCCAGAATCGCGACGCACGCTAAGTTTCGTCAGGAGCCTTGGCAGTTCCGCAATAACTGTCCTTGGCAATCACGATCTTCATCTACTGGCACTCGCTCACGACGTTAAATTCACGAAGGCGCGATTTGACGCGTTGTGGAAAATCCTCGGTAGTGAAGACTGTGACGATTTGCTGAACTGGCTCCGGATGCAACCGCTTGCACACTACTCAAAGGAATTGAAAACCTTGATGGTACATGCCGGCGTACCACCACAATGGACTGTCAAGAAGACGCTTAGCTATGCTGCAGAGGTCGAGGAAACCTTGAAGAGTGACGACTATGATGTGTTCCTCGACGAGATTTACGGCAATAAGCCCGACAAATGGTCAAGTAGCTTGACCGGCATCAAGCGACTCCGATTTATCGTCAACGCACTGACCCGGATGCGGATGATCGATGCCGAAGGAAGAATAGACTTCACACATACTGGGCCACCGACCACCGCTACCAAAACCCTGACGCCCTGGTTTGCCGCGCCAAGTGCGTGCTGGCAGGGCACCCGAATCGTCTTTGGCCACTGGAGTGCGCTCGGTCTGCTGGTCAATAAGCAATTGGTCGCTGTCGACACCGGGTGTGTCTGGGGTCGCCAGTTGACTGCCGTCAAATTGACTAAAAAGTCGGTCATCACAGCCGTTCAATGCGTGAAATGATCCCGTAAAATAACAAGTATGGTGAGATACGATGACAATAACGAGAACGTAAAGGCCGACAATGCGCCGCCACCCGTGGGTGCCTACCCACACGCGAAGAGAGTCGGCGATCTCCTTTTCCTTTCCGGAATCGGGCCGAGATCTCCCGGAGGTGGGCCGATTCCCGGCACGACCACCGATGACGATGGCCGGATCACGAGTGTCGACATCGAGGCGCAGAGTCATGCCGTATTTGCGAATGTTCGCACCGTACTCGAAAGTGCGGGGTGTACCTGGAGCGACCTCGTCGATATCACGATCTTTTTGACGGATATCGAGCGAAACTTCGACACCTTTAATCGCGTGTATGCTGAATATTTCACTACAGACGGTCCATGCCGCACGACAATAGAGGTCATACGCCTGCCAACACCCATCGCCATCGAGCTGAAATGCATCGCCAAAACCGGATGAGGATCTGCCCTTGAAGTCCCTGACAACATTCAATTTCCAGGCATGGATTGACGATCATCGCGACCGACTAAAACCGCCTGTCTGCAACCAGCAGGTATTTGAAGAGAATGATTTCATCGTTATGGTCGTCGGTGGTCCGAATTCTCGGACCGACTATCACTATGACGAAGGCCCGGAATTCTTCTATCAGCTGGAAGGCGAAATGCTGTTGAAAACTATCCAGGATGGCCGTCGTGTGGACATTCCCATCCGCGCCGGCGAGATTCTACTGTTGCCGCCCAAAGTTCCACACTCGCCGCAGCGTTTCGAGGATTCGGTTGGACTCGTCGTCGAGCGAAAACGCCTGCCCGAAGAACTTGACGGATTCATGTGGTATTGCGACAACTGCGACCATCTGCTGTACGAAGAGTATCTATACGTGGATGACATCGTCGGTCAGCTGCCACCCATTTTCGACCGATTCTACAGTTCCGAAGAACATCGCACCTGCAATCGATGCGGCACAATCATGCCCGGCCGGGAGTAATACCGGATTGAAGGTCGACATCCACACACACATTCTTCCGGAGAACTGGCCCGACCTTAAGGAACGCTATGGTTACGGCGGATTCATCCAGTTGGAACATCATGGTCCAGGCTGCGCCCGGATGATGCTGGATGGCAAGTTATTCCGTGAAATCGAATCGGATTGCTGGGATCCTGCAACTCGCCTTGCGGACTGCGACCGCTGCGACGTCGATGTGCAGGTGCTGTCGACCGTACCGGTCATGTTCAATTACTGGGCCAAACCGGCAGATACGGCCGACCTTTCCAAGATCCTGAATGACCACATCGCCGGAGTCGTCGATGAGAATCCGAAACGCTTCGCAGGGCTCGGCACGTTACCGATGCAGGATGCCGACCTAGCGATTGCCGAACTCGAGCGCTGCACGAAATCACTGGGGCTTTCTGGTGTACAGATCGGCTCCCACGTGAATGGGTGGAATCTGGATGACCCCCGCATTTTTCCGGTGCTGGAGGCTGCCGAGGATCTCGGCGCCGCGATTTTCGTGCACCCGTGGCAAATGCTGGGCAAGGAACGCATGGGACTCTACTGGCTCCCATGGCTAGTCGGTATGCCATCTGAAACCGCTCTGTCCATCTGCACAATGATTTTCGGTGGTGTCTTCGAAAGGCTGCCGAGGCTACGAGTCGCATTCGCCCATGGCGGCGGCGCGTTTCCCAGCATCGTCGGTAGACTCGAACACGGATTCAATGTTCGGCCAGATATTGTCGCGACCACCAATGAACGAAATCCCCGGGAATATATCGGACGCTTCTTTGTTGATTCACTCGTGCACGAACCGGAAATACTCAAGTACATGATCGGCCTGCTCGGTTCCGATCGGATAGCGCTTGGCAGCGACTACCCGTTTCCGCTAGGCGAACACCACCCCGGCAAGATGATCGAGGACATGGACCTCGACGAGCAAACGCAATACAACCTGCTTGCCAACTCGGCACTCGAATGGCTGGCGCTGAGCCCAAAGGATTTTGCATGACTGAATTCAATACCACACGCGAATGTGCAAAATTGCTCGACAGGAACGATCCACTCTCCGCGTTTCGCGACAGGTTCAATTTCCCGTATGACCGCAACGGCCAGCAAAATATCTACGTCTGCGGTAACTCGCTTGGTTTGCAACCGAAAATTGCCGTGCAATATGTGAGTGACGTGCTGTCAGACTGGGGGAGCCTTGGCATCGAAGGTCATTTCCGTGCACAACGGCCGTGGATGCATTACGCACAAAATGCGGTGGCAGGCTTTGCATCACTAACAGGCGCAATGGAAAGCGAAGTCGTTGCGATGAACACGCTAACGGTCAATCTGCATGTCCTCATGGCGAGCTTTTATCGCCCGGACGACAAGCGGCGCAAGATCGTCATTGAATCAACAGCATTCCCGTCCGACTATTACGCAGTGACGTCCCAGCTACAGTTGCACGGCCACGACCCGGCGGAATGTCTGGTCGAATGGGAGCCTCGGGAGGACGAACTCCTCTATACCGAGGATCTAGAGAAAATTCTCTCCGAACAGGGAGACGAGATCGCACTGCTCCTCTTGCCCGGAGTACAGTATTACACGGGACAGGTCATCGATATGGCGGAGGCCTGCCGCCTCGGGCGGGATACCGGTTGTCGGGTCGGTCTCGATCTCGCGCATGCGATCGGCAATGTCCGGATGTCACTGCACGATTGGGCACCAGACTTCGCGGCGTGGTGCACATACAAGTACCTTAACGCTGGACCCGGCGCTGTAGCCGGCGCATTCGTCCACGAGAAACATCTGGGGGGTGATGGCAGCAACCAGTTGACCGGATGGTGGGGCAATCACCCGGAGACACGATTCCGGATGGCCAGGCATTTCGAACCGGCTCCGGGCGCCGAGCGCTGGCAGTTGAGCAACCCACCGATTCTCGCACTTGCGCCGGTCGTCGCATCACTTGAACTGTTCAGCGAAGCCGGGATAAACGCGTTGTGCGAGAAGTCGCAGCATCAGTCCGCCTATCTGCGATTTCTCCTAAAGGAGCACTTTGCCGGGCAGGTCGATACGATCACGCCGGAAAACGCCGGCGGTTGCCAGTTATCACTGATAGTTTCGGATAGTACTTTGCAGGCGAAGGACGTATTTAGAGCGCTCGAACGGCTACACGTGACCGGCGACTGGCGTGAACCCAACGTCATCAGGGTAGCACCGGTGCCGTTGTACAACAGCTTCGAAGATATTTACGAACTGTCCGAAAGACTGGGCACGGCGATCGAAGTCCAAGGGCAGAATTAGAATCACGGTACTGCAAAGGCGGCCGACTTATTACCGTCGACGGTCCAGCGTTTCGATCTCGAAACCGATTTCCCGTTCACCGCCGACGGGATATTTACCAACCGAGACCACGGACCACTCAGTCAAATCAAGCTCGGGAAACGTCGTGTCGCCCGTGACTTCTACCAGAACGCGGGTCAGGTAGATTCGATCGGCCTGTGGAAGAAACTGTCGGTAAATCTCGCCGCCACCAATAACCATGACTTCTTCGGCATCCCCGGCTGCTTTCATCGCCGCGTTGGTGCTGTCGACCACGATACAACCTTCCGCTTCGTAGCCATCCTGCCGGGTGACAACGATACTGATTCGCCCGGGGAGTACACGCCCGATCGATTCCCAAGTTAATCGACCCATGATGATTGGCTTGCCCATCGTCACCTCTTTGAATCGTTCCAGGTCTTCCGGCAACCGCCAGGGCAAACCGCCGTCGGCGCCGATGACGTTGTTCACCGAGGCGGCGACGATGATGGAGAGTCTTTTCATCGAACGAAATACGGCGCAGTGCTGGCGGATGCGTGACGCAGTGAGATTCGGATCGACACCTGTGTCCTAGACGGCCACGGGCGCCTTGATGTGCGGATGGGATTCATAGTTGAGAATTTCGAAGTCTTCGAACTCGTAATCGAAGATACTGTCCGGTTTCCGCTTGATGACCAATCGCGGCAAGGATAGCGGTTCGCGACGGAGTTGCTCGTCCGCCTGCTCCAGGTGGTTGAGATAGAGGTGACAATCCCCGCCAGTCCAGACGAAATCCCCAACGTCGAAATCGGTTTGCTGGGCGATCATGTGCGTCAGGAGCGCATAAGAAGCGATATTGAAAGGGACGCCAAGAAAAGTATCGGCACTTCGCTGGTAGAGTTGGCAGGACAGCCTGCCTTTGGCGACATAAAACTGAAAAAGCGTGTGACACGGCGGCAACGCCATACCGGGAATCTCACCAACATTCCAGGCACTCACTATGATGCGACGCGAATCCGGATCCGCCTTGAGTCTTCTTACTACATCCTCGACCTGGTCGATCGTTTCGCCGCGCGCGTCTTTCCATTTTCGCCACTGCACGCCATAGATCGGACCCAGGTCACCATTCTCGTCCGCCCACTCATCCCAGATGGAAACGCCATTTTCCCGTAGATAGCGGATATTGGAATCACCGCGCAGAAACCAGAGGAGTTCGTAGATGATCGACTTCAGATGCAGCTTCTTCGTCGTGACCATCGGGAATCCACGTGACAGGTCGAAGCGTATCTGGTGACCGAAGACACTCAGTGTACCGATACCGGTTCTGTCTTCCTTGCGTGCGCCATTGTCACGGATGTGGCGCAACATATCGAGGTATTGCTGCATCTCAGGTGCCCGGCACCTCCGCCGGCTCGTTACGATAGGCCAGAAACAGGAGTATCGCTCCCGCTATGATCATCGGCGCAGTCAGAATCTGCCCCATCGTAACCCAGCCGAACGCCAGGTATCCAAGGTCGGCATCGGGCAACCGGTAAAACTCGACGAAAAACCGGAAAAAGCCATACCACAGCAGGAACATGCCGGACACCGCCATATGCGGCCTGGATCGGGACGAGAAGACCCAGAGTATGGAAAAAAGAACCAGCCCCTCCAGCAGCGCTTCGTAGAGTTGCGAGGGGTGCAATATCTGCCCGTTCACGTTAAAACCCCAAGGCATGTCGGTGGGCTTTCCCCACAGCTCGTTATTGATGAAGTTGCCAATGCGACCCGTGCCCAACCCGATGGGCACGAGAGGCGCAACGAAATCGGTTACCTGCCACATACCGAGGCCACGATTCCGACCGAATAACCACATGGCGACCATTACGCCGACGAGTCCGCCGTGGAATGACATGCCTCCCTGGGTGATTTTGAAGACATACAGGGGATCGTCCAGCCAAAGCTCCCAACCGTATACGATTGAATAACCGAGGCGCCCGCCGACAATGACACCAATCATCGCAAGAAAGATCAAGTCATCGACCTGTTTGGACTTTACAGGTGACCGCCTTTCCCTGGCGCGACGGCTGGCAAGAATCCAGGCAGCGATGAATCCAATGACGTACATCAGCCCATACCAGCGTATTGCCAGCGGACCTACCGAAAAAATGATCGGGTCGATTTCCGAGTAGGTCAACATGGGCGCCAAGTTTACACGATTCCGAAGGCAGCCCAATGCATGCGTTATAGTGCGGTTATGATGCCAAATAATCGACTCGCAACAGAGACGAGTCCCTACCTTTTACAACATGCGGGCAACCCGGTCGACTGGTACCCATGGGGCGAAGAAGCACTCGCACTGGCCCTAGATCAGGACAAACCGATCCTCCTTTCCGTGGGCTATTCCGCCTGTCACTGGTGTCACGTGATGGCCCACGAATCGTTCGAGGATGTCACGACCGCGGCTCTGATGAACGAGTTGTACATCAACGTAAAAGTGGACCGCGAAGAGCGGCCCGACATCGACCGAATCTACCAGACGACGCACCAGTTGCTGACACACCGTCCTGGTGGATGGCCGTTGACGATGTTCATCGATCCGGAAGACCAGCGACCGTTCTTTGGCGGCACCTATTTTCCGCCCGAAAGCCGTCATGGAATGCCATCATTCCGGGACTTGATCACCCGTGCCGCGGAGTTCTTTCACGAACAACGCAACGATGTGAGGGCCCAGGGCGAACAACTTGCCAGCATGTTACTGAAGCTCGACCCTCCGACGGGCGACCACGCGATTGATGCTTCGCCACTGGTCGATTCAAGGGCTGCCATCGCAAAGAACTTTGATCGCGAGTGGGGTGGGATCGGAAATGCACCAAAATTTCCACATCCGACAACTCTAGACCGGCTGTTGCGCCATTGGCGTGCCAGTGCAGACGACGAGGAACCCGATGTCGATGCCCTGTTCCTGGTGTCGTTGACCTTGACGCGCATGGCCGAAGGCGGCATCTACGACCATATCGGGGGCGGCTTTTGCCGCTACGCTGTCGACCGCTGCTGGCAAATACCGCACTTCGAGAAGATGCTCTATGACAATGGCCCGCTACTCGCGCTTTACGCACAGCTCGCACTGGTCACGGGCGAAACTATGTTCCGCGAGGTTGCCGTGGAAACGGCAAACTGGATGCTGAGTGACATGGAAACAGACGATGGGGGCTTCTACTCGTCGTGGGACGCCGATTCTGAAGGTGAAGAAGGACGGTTCTATATCTGGACACCGGACGAGGTCGGCCAATTGCTGACAGAGGAGGAGTACACGGTGTTCGCGCCACGTTTCGGGCTGGACACAGAAGCCAATTTCGAAGGCCGCTGGCATCTGACTGTCAGAAATACGGTTGCATCGATCGCTGATCAGGTTGGGCTCAAGGAGGACGACGTTCGCCAGACTATTAGCTGCGCCAGATCAAAACTCTTTGCCGCGCGCGCTGTTCGCGTTCCGCCCGGGCGAGACGAGAAACAGCTTACGTCGTGGAATGCACTGGCCATACGGGGCATGGCCATCGCCGGGCGAGCATTTGACTGGCAGGAAGCCCGAAACGCGGCTGGCCGGGGCATTGATTTCATTCGAGATAACCTGTTTGTCGATGGAAGGTTGTTTGCCAGCTACAAAGACGACCGGGCCCGCTTCCCTGCCTACCTCGACGATCACGCATTCTTGCTCGATGCAATCCTGGAAGCATTGCAGGCAACCTGGTGCCCCGACCAGCTCCAGTTCGCCATCGAACTGGCTGATCTCATGCTGGAACACTTCCAGGACAGGGAAAATGGCGGTTTCTTTTTCACGGCCAATGACCATGAGGAACTGATGCACCGCTCGAAGCCGTTTGCCGATGACGCAACTCCTTCCGGCAACGGTATCGCCGCATTTTCGCTGCAACGCCTCGGTTTTCTACTCGGCGAATCGCGTTATCTCGATGCCGCAGAGAAAACGCTCAAAGCTGCGTGGCCGTCCGTCGAGAAGTATCCACACGGGCACGTCTCGCTCGTGACCGCGCTTGAGGAGCATGTCGAACACCCGGAGATCATCATCATTCGCGGCAGCGAACCGGAATTACAGCAATGGCAAACCAATGCGGCACAGATTTACGCACCGAGGCGGATGGTTTTCGCCATTCCCACAGACGCGCGGAATCTGCCTGGCGCACTGACCGACCGTGTACCTGTCGAGAACAATACAATTGCTTACCGCTGCGTCGGCAGCTACTGCTCGCTGCCAATGACGAGCTGGGAAGCCCTGTCGGCAGAGCTAGTTGAAAAGGCGAAGATGAAAAAAGATGATTGAAAGGACATCCCGCAGACAATTCATGATTTACGGAGCGGCAGTTGCTTCGGCCATTGCCGCCTGTGGTGAAGCCGATGATACGACAGCCACCGATATGACGGCCGACGTCATGTCATCACCGCTAACTGACCTTTTCGCCGTTGAAGCCCTAGCCGCGATGAATGCGGGCACATTTTCTGCAGAGGACTATGCGTCTGCTTTGCTGGAAAAAGCAGAGGAATGGGCAGATCTCAATGCATGGCTCGCATTCGATCCCGACAATGTGATTGCCGCGGCACGTGTCGCCGACAATAGGCGGGCTTCCGGTGCAACCCTGGGTCCTTTGCATGGATTACCCGTCCCGGTAAAGGACAGTGTCAACACCCGTGATTATCCAACGACCGCGGGAACCCCGGCGCTAGCAGATTTCCAACCAGTGGTCGACGCGGAACTGGTCCGGCGGCTGCGTGCTGCCGGTGCGATCGTCATGGGCAAAACAAACCTCCACGAACTGTCCTATGGCTGGACGAGCAACAACCTTGCGTTTGGCGCTGTCCGAAATCCGTACAACACCGAACGGATTCCCGGCGGAAGCAGCGGTGGCACCAGCGCAGCCATTGCAGCGCGAATGGCCCCGATCGGTATCGCGGCGGACACCCAAGGTTCAATTCGTGTTCCGGCTGCTCTTTGCGGTCTGTGCGCCTACAGGCCAACGCAGAACAGATACCCGAACCAGGGCGTCGCCCCGATTACGAGCCTGTTCGACCAAGTAGGTCCGCATGCAAGATCTGTCAGCGATCTGGTTTTGTTCGACGAGGTTATTACAGGACAGGCGTTTACCCGGCCTGACGACGTGCTGGCGTCACTGGAAGGCGCGCGATTGGGTGTCGCACGCGAATTCTATTTCGAGATGCTACATCCGGACGTTGAGCGCATCACTAATGACGCCATTCGAAAGCTGGCCGATGCAGGCGCAATCATTGTAGAGGTCGACGTGCCCGGGGTCCGTGGCTTGGTTGCGGAGACGACGGACCCCGTGCAGATCTACCACACGCTGCCCAGCTTCTCCCGCTATCTTGACGAGTCCGCTGCCGGCCTGACGTTCAACGATGTCGTCGCCGAAGTCAGCGCGGATATTGCAGCACTGTTTGCGGAATACGTCGTCGAAGGCGCACCCCTGCGTCCGTCGGACGAGGCATTTACTCGGCTGCGCGATGAGCGCCTGCCCTTCTTTCGACAAACAATGGCTGATTACTTTAGTGACAACCGGTTGGACGGGATGATCCTGCCTTGCACACAAATGGCAGCTCCGCTCATTGGCCAGGACTTCGAAGTGGAATTAAATGGCAGAGCGGTGCCGTTTGTCAGCGTGATGGGCAGGAATGTCTCACCGTGCAGCACGACGGGCATCCCCGGGCTGGTGCTCCCTGCCGGCATGGATGGCGATGGACTGCCGGTCAGCATTGAAGTGGACGGACCCGCCGGGCGTGATCACCGAATGCTAGAGCTGGGCCTTGCAATGGAACAGGTTTTGGGACGCCTACCACCACCTACGAGGTGAGGGTTTACAGGGAAGTCGCGCCCCCTGCACCTATTGCGGGATTCTAGAAAAATTTCCCGATTGAGCAGAAGGTCCTACGGAAGAATAATTGACCGAACGATTCCCCAAGTTGATGGGAGGCACAGATAATGAATGAAAAACACGAAGAAAAAGATCACGCTGCCGTAAAGATTCCACCACCGGCTGTCGGCATCCTCACTATCATCATTGGCTACGTGCTCGGGCGCTTCGTTCCGATCATGGATGCTTTCCTGCTGACCGAGCCTGCCCGCTACTGGGTCGGCGGCACAATCGTCCTTGTCGCCGGCATTGCCCTCGGATGGTGGCCGATCCGGCTATTCCGGGAAACAAAACAGGACATCAAGCCATGGACAGCGACGCCCGAGATCGTGATCAGGGGACCCTACGGCTTCACGCGCAATCCGATGTACCTGATGATGCTGCTCGTGTGCATTGGATTCTCGATCATCCTCGACGAAGTCTGGATACTCCTGCTGACACCTGTCTGTGCTAGCGTCCTCTACCTCGTCGCAATCCGCCACGAAGAGGTCTATCTCGACAGAAAGTTCGGCGAGAGCTACCTAGCTTACAAGCGCCGCGTCAGACGCTGGATTTGACTACTCTGTATACCCCTCCGGCAATCGCATGTGGAGGTTCCGCACGACAAAAGCCCAGATATCCGCATAGGCGGCAATCCGTTTCTCAGTCGGTATACCGGCGCCGTGGCCTGCGCGCGTCTCGATGCGGATCAGCACCGGCGCATCGCCCACCTGAGCGGCCTGGATTCGAGCCGCATATTTGAAGCTATGCCCCGGAACCACGCGATCGTCCGTATCGGCCGTCGTGATGAGCGTCGGTGGGTACTCGGTGTCGTCTTGGATATTATGATATGGCGAATAGGCGAGCAGCGCCTCAAATTCGTCCGGGTTGTCGGACGAACCGTAGTCATCGGTCCAGAACCGGCCGGCCGTAAACTTGTGGAAGCGCAACATATCCATAACACCAACTGCTGGCAGCGCAACACCGAAAAGATCTGGCCGCTGATTCATAACGGCACCAATCAATAGTCCACCGTTACTACCACCCTGCACGGCAAGTTTTTCAGTCCGTGTATAGCCATTCGCTATCAGGTACTCCGCAGCTGCGATGAAATCGTCAAATACGTTCTGCTTATTGAGTTTAGTGCCTGACTGGTGCCATTCTTCGCCGTACTCACCGCCCCCGCGGATATTCGCCAATGCAAATATCCCACCCATCTCCATCCAGGCCATCCGCGTCACGGAAAAGCTCGGCTGCAGGGAAATATTGAAACCACCATAGGCGTAGAGCAGTGTCGGCCGGCTGCCATCGGCAACGACATCCTTATGGTGAGCTATAAACATCGGTACACGAGTGCCATCTTTGGACCGGTAGAAAACCTGTTCGACCTTGTAGTCATCGGGGTTGAATGCAACATCAGGCGTTCGGAACAGCATCGTTTCACCCGTGGTCACATCGAAGCGGTTGATCGTGCCCGGCGCATTGAAACTCGTGTAGACAAAAAAGGTTTCCGGATCGTCCGCCTTGCCATCAAATCCGGATGCTGTCCCGATGCCGGGCAAATCGACGGTACCGACCTGTGCACCATCAAGGTCATGGATTGCCACGACAGACCATGCATCCTGCATGTACCCGGCGATAAAGCGTCCACCGACGAGACTTACACTGTCGAGCACGTCTTCCGCTTCGGGAATGATTTCGCGCCAGTTGTCGGGTGCCGAGTTCTTCGTATTGATCGCAATCAGCCGATTCTTCGGCGCTCCGTTATTGGTGCGGAAATACAGATCGTCGCCAATATTACCAATCAGGCTGTAGTCATAGTCGAAGCCCTCGATGATCGTTTTAAACCCGGACTGAGGGTCTGTCAGGTCCTTGTAGACGATCGAATAGCGGCTGTCAGTGCCCACCGAAATCGTGATGACCAAGTGATTGCCATCCTCCGTGACCGATGCACGCGGTCCCCAATCCGGGTGACCGGGCGCCCCATAGACCAGTTCGTCGTCATCCTGCGACGTACCAACCCGGTGGAACCAGACCTTCATATCCTTGTTGAGCGACTGAAACTTCCCTTCCTCCGATGTTGCAGGGTAACGGCTGTAGTAAAAGCCCGAGCTGTCTCCTGCCCAGGACAGGCCTGTGAACTTCAGCCACTCCAGACGATCGGTCAGTTTCTCTTCGGTCTCAACATTCAATACCTCACCAACCCGCCAGTCCGAACCACCGTCCTGCACAAGATACGCGACGTACATGCCGTCAGGGCTCGGGAAGTAGGAAGCCAGTGCGACCGTTCCATCCTCGGACCAGGTGTTCGGATCGATCAGCAAGTCAGCCTCATGGTCCAGCGACGTCTGCGTGTAAATGACACTCTGGTTCTGCAATCCGTTGTTGTGGCTGTAGAAATAGCGGCCACCTTCCTTTCGCGGCAATCCGTAGCGTTCGTAGTCCCACAGTTTGGTGAGTCGCTGCTCGATAAGCGCACGTTCCTCGATAGCGGAGAGATAGGCAAACGTCACTTCATTTTGCGAACCGACCCAGTTCGATACGTCGTCGCTTTCACGAACGTCATTCTCGAGCCAGCGATACGGGTCCGCGACCTCCGTACCATGGTAGGTGTCGACGTGGTCGACGGTTGCCGATTTTGGATAGCTAATTGCTGCGGATTCTTCGACCGCTGGCTCCTGTGAGCAGGCGGCGAAGCCTAATGTGGCGAAAAGTGCGATTGTCTTGATCCTCATTGCATTGATTCCAAAGTACCCGCATCACGGGCTCCTACGACCAGGTTTCCGCGCCAGCGGTTATAGGACGCCAGACGTGCCACTGCGACCGTCCCTTCATTCCTTCCTGTACTTCCCGAACCACGCCAGGATGTTATCCACCTTGGCGATCTGATGAGAGGGTCGCGCCGCGATACCGTGTGAAGCCTCGGGTACTCTGACCAGCGCGCTGTCGATTTTCCTCAATTGAAGCGCCTGGTAGTACTGTTCAGATTCCGGCATCGGCGTGCGAAGGTCGTCCTCACCGGTCAACAACATCGTCGGCGTGGTCACATTGCCCACCAACGACAACGGTGAACGTCGCCAGTACTCCATCGGGTCTTCCCAAGGATACTTCTCGAACCAGTAACCCGGGATCGTGCGATGGATGTCGCTGTAGAGTGCCTCACTGATCCAGTTGATGACAGGCTTCGCAACGACAGCCGCGGCGAACCGATCTGTATTGCCAATGATCCAGGACGTCAGCACACCACCACCCGAGCCTCCCGTCACGAACAGCTGCGCCTCGTCGATATAGCCGCGTGCGATGACAGCATCGACGCCGGACATCAGGTCGTCGTAGTCCTCGCCGGGGTAGTTGTAATGAATTTGGTTGGCGAAATCGTCTCCGTAGCTCGTCGAACCCCGCGGATTCGTATAGAGAACCACATAACCCGCGGCTGCATAGAGCTGATTCTCGACGCTAAATGAGGGACCGTATGCCGTAAACGGCCCGCCGTGAATTTCGAGGACCAGCGGGTATTTTTGCGACGGATCAAAGTCCGGGGGCGTAACGAGCCAACCGTGTATTTCAAGATCATCCGCTGCAGACGTCCAGGTCAGCTCCTCGACCATGCCGAGGGGCTTGTGTGCCAGCAGGTCGTCATTGAGATGAGTCAGCTTCGTCGGGGCACGTCCACGCCGCCCGGCCGCGACATCGGCAGGCCGATAAGGCGTGCCAGCCGAATAGGCGTACGAACCGTCATCGGCCACTGAAAAACCACCGCCGGTATAAGGTCGGCTGGTAGCGGTACCACCAACATCATCAACGATCGATGCAACCCGGCCGGACATCGATAACGTGCCGATGTGACGCTTGCCACGATCGTCATAAAGAACGTACAGCCGATTGCTGCTGCCCGCCCAGCGAACCCCGAAGACAGGACGATCGAAGTCGGTCGTAAGTTCTTCTGTGGTTCCAGCCTCGATGTCCAGCACGTAAGCGTTGGTCGTATGGAATCCCATGCTGCGATCGTCATAACCGAGATAGGCAATCTTCGAGCCATCCGGTGAAAACGTGGGAGACATATCCGGGCCATCGCGCGTTGTCAATTGCGTCATCTCCGTGCTCGCGACATGCACAGACCAAAGATCCGAATTACGCGTCCTGTATTGCCAGTCTCCGTTGCGGTTTGCCGAGAAGACGATGGATTCCCCGTCGGGCGACCAGGCAAGTTGCCCGCCATGATTGAAATCACCCGAGGTCACCTGCCGCGGCGTACCGCCTTCCGACGGAATGACGAAGATATGCGTGAACCCGGGTTGGAGATAACCTCGGCCGTCGGCCCGGTAGTAGATCTCGTCAATCACCGTCACTGGCGGCGCCCACTCCGCACCCTCAGGCTTGGCAGGCGCTTTCGCCAGTGATGAGTCCTGCCCCTTGACCAGTGCCGAGAAAGCAATCCATTCGCCATCCGGTGACCACGCAATACCGCCAGGCGACGTTGCAAGATTACTCAATAGTGCCGTTTGTCCGCTGTTCATCCAGCGGACGTACAACTCGGGGCCCCGACCCTCTGCGCTGGATACGTAAGCAACGCGCGTGCTATCGAGCGACCAGCGAGGACTGGTGTAGGAATCGGTGCCCGACAGGACGGGACGATGCTGCCCGCCTCCCGCATCGACAATCCAGAGGTTCGACCGCGCACGATCTGTCATGATGTCGTTCGAACGCCGCACGTAGACAATGCGCGATCCATCCGGCGCAATTCTGGGATCGGCCGCAACCTCCAGCTCGAAGACATCGGTGTTCAGAAAGTGGTTCGAATTGGGTTTGTCAGCAGATGCCACAATGCCGCTTGCTGCGAGCACACTCAATATAAGCCAGCGCATGGAGATTCCTTTGTTGTGTTCTGGTTAACCGAATCAGGGGTGTCCTAAAGATAGCACTTCAGGCTGCGGAGCCCCGAATTCTCGCCGGAAATCACTGAGGCATGAATCGCCTGTTCCGGACTGGTCCACTTGAGCAACCGGCGGCTATTTGCAAACGCCTGCACGACAAGAGCCGCTTCGACCTTCGATTTGCAGTCGATCGGCGGCGTTGACCACTTTAGAATCTCATCTGGCATTCATGACGGGCATGACTACCAGGACGGCGGCCAGCGCGAAACCAGTGGCTATCACCACGATGCGATACCATGCTATCCCCGCACGGTATTCGATGCGTTTGCAGTCCGGGATATCGAGGCAGGCATGCTTGAAGCCGACTAGTTCGTTTCTGTCCCGCCGTATCAGCATCAGCTGTTGGTCGGATACGGCCGCCACCTCGCCGACATTCGATGGACATTCATCGAGGTCGAGTAATACTGCGATCAGGTTTCCGCCGATTCCAGCATCAGAGTTATTCCGATTGTCCATCGTTTCGACTATCCGTAGACGGACAACAATTTTGCTATAAGCACTTGTCCAAAGTAATGTACGGTCGGGTGCAGATTAGGGCAGAGGCTAATCGCAAAACAGGAGAGAATAATGAGCAAAATCAGCCGACGAGACTTCGTTGTGTCGGGTGCAGCAGTCAGCATCGCGGCAGCAGCGCCATCTGCGGCCAATGCACAGGCACCCGCAATCCGAACTTCCGGTTCCTCGCCAGTCGTCATTGCCTCACGAAACGGCATCACGCGGAAGAATGGCGGAGATATCTCCTGTGTGGAAACCGCATTCGAGAAGATGGCCCGGGGTGAGGACGTGCTGGACGCACTGATCGCGGGCGTCAACATCGTTGAACTGGACCCAGAAGACACGAGCGTCGGTTTTGGCGGATTACCAAATGCTGACGGCATTGTTCAGCTCGATTCCTGCTGCATGCATGGCCCGAAGAAGCAGGCCGGTGGCGTCGCGGCACTCGAAGGTGTGCGGACTCCGTCCAAGGTTGCCGTCGCGGTCATGCAGTACACAGACCATCATCTGCTCGTTGGCAAAGGTGCGCAAAACTTCGCCCGCAACCTAGGATTCAAGATAGAAGACGACATTAATACGCCACGCTCCCGGGAATTGTGGCTGGACTGGAAACGCCGTATCGATCCGCACCACTACCCCGACCCGGCAACACGCTTCGAAGCCGGCGCACAGGCAGGCCTCGACATGGTGAAAGAAGGTCTGATCGCCACCGAAGATTATTACGGCACAATCAACTGCAACGGCGTCAACAGCAAAGGAGATGTGTGCGGGGTTACGACGACCAGCGGTCTCGCCTGGAAAATCCCGGGCCGCGTCGGCGATTCACCTATCCTAGGAGCTGGACTCTATGTCGACGGTGATGTCGGCGCGGCCGGTTCCACGGGCCGGGGTGAGGCAAATCTTTATGGACTGTTGTCATACCTGTGCGTCGAAGAAATGCGCCGTGGCCAGCACCCCAAGGACGCCGGTATGGAAGCCCTGCGACGTATACGTGACAACACGATTGAACCACGGCTCCGGAATGACCGCGGGCTACCCAATTTCAATATCAATTTCTACGTCCTCAACCGGGCAGGTGAGTTTGCCGGCGTCGGTATGTACGCGCCTGAGGGTCGCGGACAGTATGCAGTGTGCACCGAAAATGGCGCCGAGCTGATGCCGTTTGAGCCGCTGCTTGAGGGTTCGGCAAACTGATCTGCCGTATACTCTGCAGATGGCGATATCTACTCGATTCCCTTACGCGATGGCAATCCTGTTCGCCGGGACACCTGTCTATGGCCTTGGACAAGAGGCCATGGAATCGACGAAAAAATATCAGATCCTCTTCGAAACCACTGAACACAGAATCTACTGCAAGGCCAGCGTCTGGGTCGAATACAACCAGTACGACACCGAAGCACGCTATAACGGCGAGATCTCGAACGATGAGTGTGGACCGTCAGGCGGCACCTATACGATCGCTGTGCGCTACCGCGACGAATCAGGCCAGATCCATACTGCGGAGACCGGGCATGCCTGGCAACGCGAGGATGATCAGACGGTCATCATTGAAGGAAAGCACTGGATCGGCGCCAACGTCGATCTGATGCGTGTTCGCGCCAAAAAAATTCAATGCGTCTGTGCCGATAATGAATCACCGACGAAAGAAATAACCAAGACAGGGGAAAACGAATGACCAATCTCACAAGAAGGCAAGTCCTTCTCGGCGGTACCGCTATCGCCGCGGCTAGCTTGATTACCGGGATACCGAAGACACCGCTGACACCACGCATGAAGTTCATGCGCGACTCGCTGGCCATGGACATTCCTCGCCCCGATTACATGGTTCGACTCAGTAGCAATGAGAATCCCTATGGCCCATCGCGGGTCGCTCTCAAGGCCATTCACGACAACATGCACCTGGCTAATCGCTACCAATTCAGGGACCTTAGCCCGCTGATGCAAACCGTCGCCGAAATGAATGGCGTCACCCCTGACCATGTCGTAGTGGGCACGGGATCGGGAGAGATCCTGTCAACGGTCGGCATGCTGACCGGCATGCGGGGCGGATCGGTCGTTTGCGCAGACCCGACCTTTCAGTCACTTCTGCTCTACGCCGACATGGCGGGCGTGGAGATTATTCGCGTTCCGGTCAATGAAGGACTCGATGCGGACCTCGATGGCATGCGTGCAGCGCTGCGCGACGACACCAGCCTGGTCTACCTCGTTAATCCCAACAACCCTATACCGAACGTGATCGAAGGCCGCTCAATGCGTGAATTCGTGCTGGAGATGGCCGAGGACCATCTCGTGTTTGTGGACGAGGCGTACCATGAATATGTCGAGGACCCGAGCTACGAATCCATGATCGGGCTCATCGCCGAAGGTCACAACAACATCATTGTGTCGCGTACGGCTTCGAAAATTTATGGCCTGGCTGGGCTGCGAGTTGGCTTCGGCTACGCGCATCCCGACCTCATCCAGGAAATGCGCTGGCGCAAGACCGGGCAGAACACGATACTCGGTATCGTAGCGGCGCATGCAAGCTACCTGGACGATGAGTTTCCGAAATTCTCAATTCGAAAAAACCAGGAATCGAAGGCGATCGTTGCCAAGATGTGTGACGAACTCGGCCTGCGCTACGTCAAATCGAATACCAACTTTACCTTCATCCAGACCGGCATGGACAATGAAACGCTCCAATCGCAGATGGGTGAATATGGCATCCTGACAGGCCGAAACTTTCCACCATTCAATAACGAATGGTCGCGAATCAGTATGTCTAAACCCGAAGAAATGGAGTATTTCGTTCAGGTTTACAAAACGCATTTCACCTGAACAAAATGGGGCGTTTGATACCGTAACGGTCAGGCGTTCCGGCCCGGTCGCCAGCGCGCCGATTGTCTCACTTGAAAAAATGACGCGAAACCGGCGATCGATGCGAGATGCCTAACCGATAGACTCACGTACCCAGCCGTTCCCGGTGCGACGTATCTCGTACGCTGGCCAGTACTGGTTGTCGAGTTTCAGGGTGATGACCTGCACGGCACCGTTCCAGGTGATCGTCTTGATTCGAACCGACGAATGATCATCCAGACCCCTGATTGCGCCGAGCAGTGCCTGCAAATTCGGCGTTTCGGTGTCATCGACGGCTACGATTCGACGTCCCGCCCAAAGACCGTACCGCGTCGCAGGCGAACCATAACTGAAGTATGCGATATAGACGCCGACCGGCTCGATACCGCGTTGTGCCGCCATTGCCCGGTGAGGATCCTGCAATAACGTCCCGGCCCAGGAAACCGCGCGCTGGATGCCTTTGCCATTCAAAGCAACCGTATCGAGGTTCATCTCGAGCGCATCGCCGTCACGCCAGACGACGAGGTTAACATGGGGCTTTTGCACCGCCCTTTCATGCTCACGAAATGTCGAAACGAGCTCGCCATCGACAGAGAGAATCATGTCGCCGTTTCTGAGACCGTCGGCCGCCGGTGTGCCAGCGACCAGGCGCGTCACGGTCAGCGCACGCCGTGCTGAAGGATTGTGCTCTTCGAGCCTATCGAGCCAGGTTTCGTCGAGGCCTAGCTTGCGTGCCGCAAACAACGGTGTGTAGCCGAGCTCCACCTCGAGCGAATAGATCGGATCACCCGATCGGACAACATCGACAAATTCCCGCACGAGTTCAGCTGAGATTCCTCGATTGATTTGCCCGGATTCTCCGCCGGACTGGAATGCGAAGCTCACCCATTTGGCCGTTACTGCGCCATCTGCATTAACGATGACGCCGTCAATATCGCCAGGCGCATTGACTAGGGATATGGCCTCAAGGTTCGTATCCCTGAAGCGCATCGTCCGAGACAGCGGCAACAACATCGGGTCAAGCGATGCCACTGTGCTGGCCTGGTGAACAACCTGATGATCGCCTTTGAGACCGATCACCCAGACATCATCACCCGGCTGCAACAACTCGTCCGAGAACGTCGCCGCCCTGACCGGCGTATCCCCGATCAGCGCAGGATCGTAGGAGACCACGGCCAGGTTATGCAGCGGGTGCACGGACTCAACGCGCCCATTGATTTGCAACGATCCGGCAAAAGTGATCGTGACGTCACCCATCGCGATCGGCACTGTGTTTCGGTCGACAAGCACCAAGCCACGCTCGGTATCCACGACCAGCCCGGTGCCATAGTAGTGGCGATCGGCAACTCCGGATACCGTGTATGGCAAATCGTACGTCACCATCGCGAGCGACGCGATAACGGCATTCACCCGCGGATCATCATTCCCTGTGAATTTCGTACTCCCTGCTTCCGCCGGCGTAGGCTCGGGTCCGACCTCCAAGTCCTCGCACGGCCAAACACCCGTGGCATCATCACGCTTGCAATGCTGTGCAGGAAACCATGCTCTATCCATTTCGACAGAGCGAACGATGCTGTTACGGGGATCGTCGATCGTATTGTAGCGGAATGTTGCCCGATCGCCATCCGCCAGTTTCGCAAGCTGCAAACGCAGGTCTATTATATTCAAGACCGACTCGCCGGCCACTTCGGAAACAATGGCACCACGGGGAATCGCAGCGCGCGACAGGATGTATCCGGGGTTGGCGACGTATACGCCCTCAATAGCTTGATTGTAATGACGGGCTTGCTGATAGGACAGATCGTGCACGATCGCATCGCCAAATTCGAGGAACTCGTCCGGGGAGATTTCATGCAGATCGTCGATCCCGATACGTTCGGTGATCCAGCGGCCGCCACGCTCCAGTTCGATGTCCACCGACTCACCGACATTGACGTCGAGGATTACCGCAAGTGGGATAAATTCCGTCACCAGCTCACCATCCACGCGCACGAGAATGTCGCCCGGCTCGAGTTTACCGTCAGCCGGCGAGTCCGGAATAACCTGCTGAACGGTCAGCATGCCAGTCTGTCCGGGGAAACTGTGCCGTGTGAGTGCTTCCGTCTCTCCCGTCAGCCCGAGTCGCCGCAACTCGTCGTAAGCCTTGTGTTCGAACACCGTCTGCAAAGTGCCACGGGTCACCGACTTGTCCTGCTGAATCAGGTTGAACGCACGTTCAATCCGATCGAGCGGTAGAAAGAAACTGCTGGCGGCATTATTGTTTCCACCCGCATTCAAAGCGACCACTTCGCCCTCTATGTTGATCACCGGTGATCCTGACGAGCCGCCCGACGTACCTGAAGCAGCCTGAAAATAAAACGTGTTGAAGTCGTTGTATTTGCCGCGGCCATAGTCGGGGGCCTTGCGATCAAGACGCGCTATCGTGCCAGCGAGAATCGACAGCTGCTCGCCCGCATCGTTGCCAACAACGCGAATTTCGCGCCCGATACCGGCAGCACCTGGCGCCAACGACAGCTCCGCAGGCTCCATATAGAAAAGGTCGTCCGGGTCATACCTGAAGAAACCGAAATCGTGTACCGGGTCTCGATAGACAGGGGTCAAGCGCACTTCTTCATTGTTGAGGAAGATCGCCTCAGCGACGACGGGCCCGGGCGTCACGACATGTCGATTCGTCAGAATCAGTCCGCGCTCCGCGTCGACGACGAATCCTGTCGCCTGACTGGATGAATTCCACTCGGTATCAAATGCGCGGGTACTATCAACCCGGATCGACACAACCCCTGTCGAGATCCTCTCGAGGGTCCCTGCCCACTCCGGTTCTTCGGCGAATGCGATGGACGCGGCAATAGGCAGCGCAAAGAAAAAATAGCGAATGATTTGCATACACCGTATCCGTTCGTTGAAGACGCGCCATTGCGTCACTCGGCAGTCCAACTGCGTTCGCGAACATTGGTTTCCCTTGGCACGATTCGTAGACTGTACTGAATTATGCCGGAAATCGCCCAAACTGCCGTGCGAAAGCCCGGAAAATGGTTGTAAACGTGACCCTCATCACTTTTTGCGGCCGGGGCGAGGGATCTCCACTGAAACCTTCGATAGACCGGTCAACCATTATCAGTTCGCTCAGACCAGACGCCATGAGCAACTAGCCCGTGGGTAAACCTGGCCGCCAAGCGAGGTCCAGTTGTCGTGCGGCCTTGACGTCATCGAGACGCCGTACCGGTGTCGTGTAGGGCGCGCCTTTTACCTGTTCGGCATCGACGCGTGCTGCTTCCCTGATTTCGACCAGCGCGTCGACAAATCGATCCACCGTCTCCCGGGTTTCCGACTCAGTAGGCTCGATAAGCAAACACTCCGGCACCAGCAGAGGAAAATAGGTCGTTGGAGCATGGAAGCCCTTATCAAGCAAAGCCTTGGCGAAGTCCATAGCATTGACATGCAGTTCCTTCGCTTCGTTCTTTAGGCTGACGATGAACTCGTGGCTCGCCCGACGTGACGGGAACGCAAGTTCGAATCCTGCCTCCTCGAGGCGTTTTTCGAGGTAATTGGCGTTGAGCGTCGCATACTCCGAAATTCGCTTCATGCCGTCCCGACCGACCAGTCGCATGTAAACATAGGCGCGCAAAAGCACACCCGCATTGCCCATGAACCCGGACAGGCGGCCGATGCTCTGAGGCAGATCCGACTCGGTGAGCCAGTGATAAAAGTCCTGACCATTGCGCTCGGATTTACCGACCACCGGCACCGGCATAAACGGTTTGAGTCGTTCACCGACGCCGACGGCACCTGAGCCCGGCCCGCCACCACCATGCGGCGTCGAAAAGGTCTTGTGAAGATTCAGGTGAATGACGTCGAACCCCATGTCCCCCGGCCGCACCTTGCCGAGGATGGCATTCAGGTTGGCACCGTCATAGTAGAGCAGACCGCCCGCATCATGCACGATCTTCTCGATATCGAGGATTCGCCGCTCGAAGACGCCGAGCGTCGACGGGTTCGTAAGCATGATGCCAGCCGTGTTAGGTCCGACGGCATCCTTCAGGGCCTCGATATCGACATCGCCGTCTGCGCCGGTCGGAATTTCCGTAACTTTGCAGCCACACATAGTCGCTGTCGCCGGGTTTGTGCCGTGCGCGGCGTCCGGGACGATAATCTCATCCCGTTCAGCATTACCATTGGCGACGTGGTAGGCACGAATCATTGCAACGCCAGCCAATTCACCCTGCGCACCGGCCATCGGCGTCAGTGAAACCGCCGTCATTCCCGTCACGGCCATCAACATGTCCTGCAGTTCGAACATGCAGGACAAAAACCCCTGTCCATGACTCTCCGGTCCCAGTGGATGCCGGCCGGCAAAGCCCGGCAACAGCGCGAGCGAATTACAAATTCGCGGATTGTACTTCATCGTGCACGAGCCCAGCGGGTAGAAATGAGTATCGATAGAGAAGTTCTGCTGGGATAACCTGGTGTAGTGTCGCACGACCTGCAATTCCGATACCTCGGGCAAAATGGGTGCGTCAGCACGCTGTATGCCTGGCGGTATGTCATTTGACGGCTCGCAAGCTGGAGCCTGGGCCCCGGCATAGCGGCCGGGTTTCGATTTTTCAAAGATAAGTTGTTCGCCCATAACTAGTCCATTACCTCTAAGTCGGCCGGTTTGACTGTGATTCCGAGTGCACCTAGCGCGACGATGTAGTCAGGCTCGTCGGCAATATCCGCAATTCCCTCAACCCAGGACTTCTGCAAGTGCATCCCGATACGCCTCAAGATCTGCGTCCGTTTTCGTTTCCGTGGCGCACGTGAGCACGGCGTTGCCCAGTTCCGGGTAATCTACGGAGATATCGAGTCCACCGAGAACATTCTTTCCGGCTAGCGCCTCGAGTACCGAGCGGGCGGGCCGGTCGAACCTGACGACGGCCTCATGAAAGTGCGGCGCATCGAAAGCGGCTTCTACTCCGTCGAGTGCTGTCAGCATCTGGACCAGTTTTGCCGTCTGCTGCTGTGACGCCAGCGCAACGCGGCGCAACCCGTGCGGCCCAAGCAGCGACATGTAGATGGTTGCCGCCGTTACCATAAGCCCCTGATTAGTACAAATATTCGACGTCGCCTTCGATCTGCGAATGTGTTGCTCCCGTGCTTGAAGGGTCAGGGTGAAACCCGGATTGCCATCCAGATCGGTTGTCCGACCTACGATTCGACCCGGCATCTGGCGAACAATTTTTTCCTTGCACGTCATGATGCCGAAATAGGCCCCTCCCGACGACAGGGGCACTCCCAGCGCTTGCCCTTCGCCACAAGCAATGTCTGCACCGTTCCCTCCCCAACTTCCGGGTGCGCGTAGCACGGCCAGAGAGGTCGGGTTAACGACCGCAACGACGAGTGCGCCGCGTTCATGCGCCCAATCCGTCAGCTTGTCCACGTCTTCATAGGTACCGAGGAAAGACGGCTGCTGAATAACGACGGCAACTGGCGCTTCGTCCTGACATTCCAGTGCGGTCAGATCGGATACACCACTTTTCGCATCCAACTGAAGTCGTTCGAATGTAAGACCCTGCTCTCCGGCAATCGCCGATGCTACGCGCGCGTAGAGATGATTGACGCCTGCGGCAAGAAGAATGCGACGCGACTTCGACTTGCGATTCGCACGAACCGACATTAAGGCAGCTTCGGCCAGGGCGCTCGCACCATCGTAAAGAGACGCATTACTGACGTCCATCCCGGTGAGGCTGGCCATCATCGTCTGGTATTCGTAGATCGTCTGCAACGTGCCCTGGCTCGCCTCAGCCTGGTACGGTGTATACGCACTGTAAAATTCGCCACGCGTTGCCATGTCCCAGACAGGCGCTGGGATATGATGTTCATAGGCGCCGGCACCAATAAAACAAAGCGCGCCGCGATCCTGAGCATCGCGTGATCGCATCAGTCGCGATATTTCCTGCTCACTGAGAGCTTCGGGCACGCCCTCCAGGTCCTTAATCAGCAGATCGCGTGGTATCTCGTCGAACAGGTCCTCGATACTGCTGACACCAATGGTCTCGAGCATTACCGCGACTTCGGCTTCCGTATGTGGGATATAGGGCATATTAAATTACTGAGAATGAATGAGTATTAGTCGTCTAGTTGATCCAGAAACGCCTGGTAGTCGTCCGGGCTCATCGAATCACGGCCTCCTGAGGGGTTCAGCCGGACAATCCAACCGTCACCGTACGGGTCGCCATTGATTCTCTCGGGATCGTCTGTCAGAGAGTCGTTCACCGCGACAACTTCACCACCGACGGGCGCATAGACGTCTGATGCAGCCTTGACTGATTCGACGACGGCCATTTCACCACCGGCTTCGACTTCCTGTCCAATTTCCGGTAACTCAACGTAAACAAGATCGCCCAGCGCGTTCTGTGCATGGTCGGTAATGCCGACAGTCACGGTACCGTCTTCCTCCTGGCGCAACCATTCGTGCTCATCCGTATAACGGAGGTCCCCCGGTAACTCACTCATAAACTTCTCCTGCTAAAGTTCAACTTGTACTTTCCCGTTGCGAACGAATGGCATCTTTACGACACGCACGTTGAGCAATCGGTTCCTTACTTCCACCTGCGCACGCTCATAGTCGCCGGCAGGGATTCGTGCCATCGCGATCGAGCGTTGCAACGTTGGCGAAAAACCGCCGCTCGTAATCTCGCCTTCACCCACACCGTCCACAACGACCCGCATGTGATCTCTCAGCACACCCTTGTCCTCGAGTATCAACCCGGCAAATCGCCGGCGATCCGGATTTGCACGAACTCTTGCCAGGGGTTCACGACCCGCGAAGTCGCGATTCGTCGGCTCCCACGCGATCGTCCAGGCAAGCCCCGCCTCGAGCGGCGAGACGGTCTCGTCCATGTCCGATCCATACAGATTCATACCCGCTTCGAGTCGAAGCGTGTCACGCGCACCAAGACCGCACGGGCGAATGCCCGCGGCAACGAATCGATTCCAATAATCGGCGCCCTTACTTCTGGGCATAACGATTTCCCAGCCGTCCTCACCGGTATACCCGGTGCGTGCGATAAACAGGTCGCCCGCTTCCAGCCCGAAGAAAGGTTTCAATGCCAGTGCGGCGTTACGCCATTCATCCGGAAACACTGTTGCGGCAAGTTCACGCGCCTCAGGCCCCTGTACGGCGATCATCGCAATCTCCGATCGCTCGTCGATTTTCACCTCGTAACCTGATGCCTGCGTATTAATCCAGGCGAGATCCTTCTCGCGCGTCGATGCGTTTACAACCATCCGATAGCGATCGGGGCCCAGGTAGTAGACAATGAGGTCGTCCACTACTCCACCGTCGTGATTGAGCATTGCGCTGTAAAGCGCCTTACCCTTGTCTTTCAATCGTGCTACGTCGTTCGCGAGCAAACCCCGCAAGAATGCCTTCGCACCTGCTCCCGCGATATCGACAACGGTCATGTGCGAAACATCGAACGCGCCAGCACCACGCCTAACGACATGGTGCTCCTGAAGTTGGGAACCGTAGTGCAGTGGCATGTCCCAGCCCCCAAAATCCACGATCTTCGCGTTTGCAGCAACGTGCATATCGTAGAGCGGCGTTTTCTGTCCCATACTTTTCGTTCCGACCGGATACATCAACAAAAAAAGGCGACCGAACGGACCTGACAAAAAGTCCGCTCGATCGCCCCTCTGTCCTGAAACCTGAGAGATCGCCGGCGCTTCTCCCGCCGCATACCCCTTCGGTGGACCAAATTGGCCGCTCTCCAGAGCCAATCAGCATTGTCAGTCCGTGTGCCTGAGCGTTTCCGAGCGTGTTGCGCCTTCGGCGCCTCTTTTTCAAGAGGTCTCTTCTGTCAACGCTATCGATTGGTGGCCGCAATGATAGCCAAGTCACCCGGTGGTTGCCACCAACCACACATACCGCAACAATGTGCTGAGTTCGCAGGGGAGCAGCAACATGAAAAAGTTGACCAACGTCTTCCGTATTTCTCTATTACTCATATATTTGCCGGCTTTCGCTGAACCGGCCGAGGATTTTGAGGCTCTCCTCGACGACCACTGGGAATGGCAGCTGCGCGAAAACCCGGTACGGGCGTCAAGGATGGGCGATCGCCGTTGGAACGACCAGTGGGCGGACGACAGCATCAACGCGATCGAACGTCGACATGGCGAGCAACAGAAATTCCTGCGAAGGCTCCGGCTGATTGATTCGTCACTGCTCTCCGAAACCGATGCGCTTAATTACGACCTGTTACGGCGTTCGCTCGAAAACGCGTTGGACGGCCATGAATTCAGGAATTACCTGATGCCGATGAGCCAGCGTGGTGGCGCGCAGTCGCTTGAG
>CAZWEW010000006.1:0-34237 GCA_964633055.1 uncultured Woeseia sp.
GTGGACAATGGCCTCGATTACTACACCGCCGTGATCCGGGAGCTGTTCGAAGAAACGGGGATCCTGCTGGCTCGTGACAGCGACGGGAACTGGCCTGACAATGTGGCCTGCTATGCAGAACAACGCATGGCCGTCGATCGATGTGAACTGGCCTGGCCGGATTTTCTGCGCAGCGAAGGATTCTGCATGCCGGTCGATGCCCTGCACTACTTCGCATGGTGGATTACACCGGTCAATTCACCAAAACGCTGGACGACCCGGTTTTTTGCCACGGCACTGCCACCGGGCCAGAACGCAAAACACGATTGCAAGGAACTGACTGACAGTGGTTGGTTACGGCCCAAAGATGCACTGCAGTCGGGACTCGACGGACAAATCAAGCTTCCGCAACCAACGCGACGCAACCTCGATCTAATGAAGGACTTCGAGTCAGTTGACGAGTTGCTCGAATGGGCGGCCGGGCAGCACCGAACCGGCATCACGAGCATTTGTCCTGTGCAGGTTTTTGTTGACGACAAGGAGATGTATCCAATCCCCGGCGATCAACACTATCCGGAGCCGATGCAATGAGTGAACTCATGCCGGGGAAGGCCGTTGAGATCGCCGCGGGCGTGAGGCGTATCGTCGCGCCGAATCCGGGCACGATGACCGGGCCGGGAACTAATACCTACCTAGTCGGCGACAACGAAGTCGCGGTCATCGATCCAGGCCCACGGATCAACAGGCACATCGACGCGATTCAGTCGGAATCGCCGGGTCGAATCCGGTGGATTCTGTGTACCCATACCCATCCCGATCATTCTCCGGGCGCATCGCCGCTGGGCGAAGCCACCGGCGCCGAGATCATGGGTATCCCCGCACCGCAAGGCAAGGTTCAGGACAAAACATTCACGCCCGATCGCATATTGGCAGATGGAGACATGCTCAAGACGGATGAATTTACGATCGTAACGGTGCATACGCCGGGGCATGCCTCCAATCACCTGTGTTTTCGTCACGAGGCACATCGAATGTTGTTCACAGGCGATCACATCATGAATGGTTCGACGGTGGTGATCGACCCACCCGACGGCAACATGACACATTACCTCGAAGCCCTTGCGCGTTTGAAAGAACTCGACCTAGCCGCTCTCGCCCCGGGTCACGGTCTGGTCATCGACAACCCCGACAAAGTCGTCGACTGGCTGATCGACCATCGACTGAAACGTGAATCGAAAGTCGTCGAGAAACTCGAAACCCACCCCGGATTGACTTTGCTTGAACTGACGCCGTTCGTCTACGACGAAGTCGACCCAAAACTACATCGTCTCGCGAGCCGATCGTTACTGGCTCACCTGTTGAAGTTGCAGGAAGACGGCAAAGCCGTGGTCAGCGGCGACCATTGGGCGCTATGCTCCCCTACCCGCTAGGCCAGGTCCGAAAACTTCCGTCCGGATTCTGCGAGTTCCTTGAGTAACACGGGAGGTTCCCAGTACATCGAACCGAATCGCGCTTCGAATTCGCACACCTTCTCGTAGATCTTGTCAAGACCTGTCGTGTCGGCATAGTGCATCGGACCACCGCGGTGACGGGGAAAGCCGTAGCCATTGGTCCACACCACATCTATATCACCTGATCGGGTGACAATCCCATCTTCAAGGATACGCGCGCCCTCGACAACCAGACCATAGATGCAGCGCTCGATGATTTCGTCGCCGCTGATTTCACGCCGTTGGACGCCGAGCCTTTCCGATTCTGCCAAGATCAGGGCTCCCACTTCCGCGTCAGGTACGGGTTTGCGTGAGCCGTCCTCGTAACGGTACGTTCCCTTACCCGTTTTCTGCCCATAACGGCCCATTTCCGCAAGCATGTCGGCAACCCTGTAGAAACGTGGGTCGTCGGGCAAGTCGGTACGTTCCCGGCGCACCTTGTACCCTACGTCGAGTCCGGCCAGGTCTCCCATCACATTCGGGCCCATCGCCATGCCCCAGTCATAGAGTGTCTTGTCGATGTACTCGGGTGCCGCACCCTCCAGCAGCAGGAACTGGTTCTCGCGGCCGTAGCTGTACAACATGCGATTGCCAACAAACCCGAAACAGTTACCGACAACGACACCGACCTTGCGGAGCCGCTTTGCCAGCGCCAGCGACGTCGCAATGATCTCTTTCGACGTATCCTTGCCGCGAACGATCTCCAGCAAGCGCATGATATGTGCGGGACTGAAGAAGTGCAGACCGATGACGTCTTCGGGACGCCGGGTCGCTGACGCAATCTCGTCGATATTGAGCGTCGACGTGTTCGTCGCTAGGACGGCACCGGGCTTCAACGCTTTATCAAGCGCTGCAAAGACGTCTTTCTTGACCGACATGTTCTCAAAAACCGCCTCGATAACGATATCGACGCCGGAAATGTTCGCGTAGTCTTGGCTGGTTTCAAAACGACCGAGCCCTGCCTGCATGTCGTCTTCCAAGATCTTGCCACGCTCGACGCCGCCGGCGTAAAGACCCCTGATCGTATTGGCTCCACGCTCAAGACCATCATCGCTGTTATCCAGCAGCGTCACCGCCATGCCGGAGGTCAGACAGTTGTAGGCAATGCCGGCGCCCATCGTACCTGCACCAATGATGGCTACGCTGTTCAATTCACGAACGGGCGTATTTCTATCCACCCCGGGAACCTTGCCAACCGCACGCTCGGCAAAAAAAGCATGTCGAAGCCCCGCTGACTGTGGCGACGCCATGCATTCCAAGAACAACTCCCTTTCCTTCGCACAACCTTCATCGAAGCTGGCCCGCGTCGACCACTCGACCGCCTGAACAATCTTTTCGGGAGAAATGAGCCCCCGGGTACGCGGTGCTATTTTCTTCCGGGTTTCATCGAAGAGGGCTGGATCCACTTCGGGAACAGCGAGTTCGCGGATTCGTCGCGGCCCGAGTTCGATACATTCCTTCGCAAACGTAAGCGCGTCGGCAACGAGATCACCACTTTCCGACATCTTGTCGATGGCGCTAAATTCGAGTGCCGCGGACGCGTTGACGAGCCTACCCGACCAGATCACGTCTAGTGCCTTTGCTGCGCCTGTCAGGCGGGGCAGTCGCTGCGTCCCGGATGCGCCGGGCAACAGCCCAAGGTTGACTTCGGGCAAGCCGACGGCCGCGTTTTTCGCCGCAATTCGATAATGGCAACCCATTGCCAACTCGAAGCCACCGCCTAGCGCCGTGCCGTGGATGGCGGCAATCACCGGTGTTTCGCAGGTTTCGACCTGGCTGACAAGGTCTGGCAGGTAAGGCTCCAGCGGTGGCTTTCCAAACTCCTTGATATCTGCACCCGCAATAAACGTTCGTCCTGCACAGGTGATGATGATTGCTTCGCAGGTATCGTCTGCTTCCGCAATCGCCACGGCGGAGGCAATGCCTTCGCGTACCGCTTGGGACAAGGCATTGACCGGCGGATTGTCGACGGTAATGACGGTCACCGCGCCGTGCGGCGCAGAAGTAACTGGGCTCATGAGCAGCTCCGCTTGTGCTTCTGTATTCAGAATGGGGCGTCAATTAATGGCGATAGCGCCGGCCAGCGTCAGGAAATCACGCTCGCTTATTCTCCCTTGGCGTCGTTCAGGATGGTTTGCAATGCGGGGATGTCCTCGGCCGCGGGCGGGTCATCGACAAACGTCATGATATACGCATAGATGTCGAGTGCATCCCTATCCGGCAGGCTGCTCGCAGGGTAGTGAGGCATCGTCTGCGTCGAGAATGACGGGGTCTGGTCCCCCCGCGCACGCAGGTAAATCAGGAAGACTTGCTCATTCACCATGACGCCGCTTGACCGGTTGGCAATGTTGTGCCGACCAATTCCCTCGTAACCATGACAGGCATAACAAGCGTAGTCATAGTAAGCCTGCTTACCACGCTCAGGATCGCCTGTACCCTGCGCGATCGCGAATGATGTTGTCGCAATCGCAACGATACCGGCCAGTGTCGTCACTCTTTCCATCATCATCACCGCGGCTGTGTCAGAACATCGATCAGGTATGGCTCGCCGCCAAGGACGGTGTTCACCCCACGCTCCAATGCTGCATGGAGCTCGTTCGGATCGCTGATCGGCCCTTCGCTCTTCATACCGTATCCCTTGGCGATCTGTGCAAAATCGATATACGGATCACGAAATGTCGTGCCAATGTGCATGCGTTCAGTTCCCCTCCCGCGAACGCCGGCCAGATGCTGCAGGTACATAAGTTCCATATGATATGCACGGTTATTATGCATAATCGTCAACATCGGCAACTTGTGATGCGCAGCCGTCCAGATAGAGCCGGGTGCATAGTTGAAGTCACCATCTCCCTGGATATTGATGACGATGCGATCACGTGATCGCGCCGCAAGCGCTGCACCCGCACTGGAGCCGAGGACGTAGCCGAGTGCAGCTGCCGGGTACATGCCGAGGTAACTGTACGGCCGGTCATGCTCCCAAAGCTGGGCATGGTGAGAACCTGCGAAAATAGTCCCTGATGCGAGGCACCAGTCATGCTCCCTGATCAACGGCCAGAGCTCGGCAAAGATTCGTGCCGTGCTGACGGGACTCTGATTCCATCCTGCCCGTTTTTCTTCCACCGCCTTTTCGACCATTGCGACGCGAGCATCGCGGTTGGACTTCTTGTGTTTCGCCGCACGTCTTGAAGCGGTCACTCTCGCACTTTGGTCAAGTTTTTTCTTCGTGGCACCAATGATTACAGGCAGGCTGGCCTCCGCGTCCACTTTCAGGTCAAAATCGCCGCCGGTATCGCGTAGCGGACGGACCGGTGGGCGGACATTGCCAAAACCGATGCCCATCAGGTCACGATCGTCGAAAGCCCGAACGCTGGGTCCCTGGATGGACGCCTGCGCACCAGGCCGCTCGAGTCCGAGCACATAATCATAGTTTTCGTCGGCCCCCGGCCCGCAGCACGGATGTGTCTGCGGAAAGCTCATTGGCCCCCAGGTCGCCCGCGTTTCAACCGAGGCACCGACCAGTTCCGCAAGCTCGACAACCTGCCTGATGCCCTCGGGCGTCCGTAGTCGACCGACGTTGATACGTGGGTTGTCTGCCACGGCCAGTGCCGAGGCAATGCGATCGGCGTTGGCGGCACTGATAGCGGGAATATCCGGTGGACGATACGCCGGCACCTGCACGTCGCCGGCTTCCTGTTTCTGGATTTCGGCATCGAGGACCACGACCACCGGCGCCATCGGCGGTGTAATGGCCTGCCGGTAGGCTTCCTGCAGTGCGTCCAGCGTTTCCTCAAGTGTCTCGGGCTTTGCGTCCCACTTCGTGTAGGCGCGAACCATACCGGCGATATCGTCCGCAGTATGTTGTTGCCGCCTGCCGAAATCCTCCCGGCCAATCAGCACGATGACCGGCGACTGGCCCAGAAAGGCCTGGTAGATCGCCATCGAGGCATGCTGCAGGCCGATCGTTCCCGATACGAGCGCACAGATCGGCCTGCCCTCGGAACGGGCATAGCCGTGGCACATGTCCACAGCCGATTCTTCGTGGAGCGCCGTGATGAACTCGGGCATCACGTTCGGGTTGTCGCCATAATTGGCGATCGATTCCTGCAATCCTTCAAAGGTCGAACCCGGATTCGAGACCACATACTCGATGCCGAGATCCCCGAGCACATCGACCATCAGGTCGGATCCGGGCCGTTTGACGGCCGGTTCGACGACGGACGGTGGCATCGCAGCGCCAACCTCGCGGGCCATCTCCTCCGGTGAAGGTGCCGGGGTGCTCGCGGAGGTCGCAGCCTTTGTCATTTCCTGCGCTTTAGCGGCGTCATTGCCACCCGGTATGATCGTTGCAGCCCCGGCCGCGGCACCAGTACCGAGAAACACCCGGCGGCTGATGTGTACCTTGTCGTCTTCAGACCTGTCCGTCATCACGATGCCTCTGTCAGAAATTGCTGCGCATCCCGAAAAGATAGCAGAACGCCCGACTATTCGGCGAGCTGTTTCGTATATCGCACACCGATCGCGAATATAGTCAGAGTGCGGATACCGCCGCATGCGCTGCCCGAGCAGGAAAAGCACGATGGCGAAGGCGATATCCTGACCGGATATTTCCCGAGTTCGGGGACCGGTCAGTACAACGTGGTGTTTCCCATTTCCTGAACGTCGATGACCAATTACTCCTCGTCGAACGCCAGCACGAAGCTAACCGGCACCCCCATGCTGATGCTGTCAAGGCCTGCGATCGCGCGCAACGCTTCAACGCCTTCCCCAAGCGCGAACTCCCACGCATTAACAATGACGGGGCGATTGGTCGTAACTAGCAGGCTGTGATCACCTACGCGCGCCACCTTGACATCCATCGCCAGCCGCCGCTCGGATCCATGCAACGACAGATTCGCTTCGACATTCATGTCCGTCGACTCACCGGGCTGAAGGGCGTTGACAACTGCGCTGTCGACCTTTGCGCTGACTTCCGCAGTTGGGTGGTTCTCGGTGTCGAATAGCATCTCCCGCATGCGATCGTCTCGAAGCTCGATGCTGGTATCGACGCTGCCGAGGTCAATGGTCACGGAAACCATGCCATCGGCATCCACGCCGCCACTCAGGGTACCGAACTGATGTACCTCGGCCATATTGATGGCCTTTGTCGATACGAAACTCAGTGCGGACTGCTCGCCGTTCAGGTCCCACTCTGCATGCGCCGGTGCCGCAATCAGGAGCGCCAGTGGGATCATCCATTTGTTCATCGTCCTACCTCTAGAGTCTGTTCTTATAAATTTGCTGCGATCTCCAGTATAACCGCGAACAGACCATCGATATCCTCCTTGCGCGCACGCCAGTTGGCAAAAGCCGGTCTGAAGATCGTACGAGGACCGATCTTCGACGTCCCGATGAGATAACGACCGTCCTCCAGGACTGCTGCGCCCAGCCGGATGTTCAGGTCGTCGAGTTCCTCGTCACTGAGGCCACCCGGGTTGTAGCGAAATGAAACGACGTTGAGCTGGGGGTCATTCATGAGATCAAACTGCTCAGATTCACGGACTTTGTCCGCGCAGTGCTGCGCGATATCCAGGCAGTGTTCTACAAGTCGCCGGTGTCCGTTCCTGCCATACGCCTTGAGCGTCGCCCAGACCGCGAAACTCCTCGCTCGCCGCGAACTTTCGGGTCCGATCGACCCGGGCGTCGGACGATCCGGATCGTCATCGGCAAGGTAGTCGGCACTGTAGCGAAACGCACGCGCCATCAGCCCCTGATTGCGAACGAACGCATAGCCCGAGTCATAGGGCACGTTCAACCACTTGTGCCCGTCCACCGTAACCGAATCCGCCTTTTCTACGCCTTCAACGAAGTGAGCGGTTCGTGGAGATACCGCGGCGAACAGGCCGAACGCGCCATCGACGTGCACCCAGCAATTGTGTTCCCGTGCCAAGTCGATCATGTCCTTGACCGGATCGAACTCACCGGCATTCACCTCTCCGGCGTTGACAACGACAAGTGCAGGTGCGCCATCGAGATCAACAAGTCCTTTCTCCATGGCATCGATGTCGAGTCGACCGAAGTCATCACGCCGAAACTGGTGTACGTTGGCATGCCCGATACCCTGAGTTGCGACGCATTTCAACGTCGCTGCATGAACAAACCCGGACGTCAATACTGGCACTGGCGGCATACCGGCCAGGCCGGACTCCGTTACGTCAACCCCCTGTTGCTCGCCCCACCACTGCCGCCCGGCCGCAAGACAAACAAAATTCGCCATCGTCGCGCCGGTGACCATCACGCCGGACCAGCTCTCGGGCAAGCCTAACAGTTCCTTCAGCCAACGCAGTCCCTGCATCTCCATTTCGACGCCGGTCGGTGACAAGAACCAAGTATAGGGAATCGCCTCATACGCAGTCGCGAGCAAATCGGCGGCAAGCGCCGCCGGAGTGCTACCCCCCGTGACGAAATGGTAGGACTTTGGGCCGACGGCATTAGCACCCGCTACATCGTTGAGCTCAAGGAGACGCTCGATCGTGGCGGCTGCCCCGCAGCCATCTTCGGGGAGCGACTCGTCCCTGAATCCCTTGAGCGTATTGCCAGCATCATGGGGGAATGCAACTCGATCGTCGATACTGCCAATCACCTTTGGCAGGGCCGTCGTCAGCTGACCCATCAGGGTGTTTATCTCCTGGCGAAACTCACTGCTCAAGTCGTGGTCACTCATGCTGACTGTTTCCCTCGATTTAACCGTCGCCGTATGGCGTTTACGTGACGCGGAGGCTGTTTTCGGTGAGCTTTACCCACCAGGCGGCCCCGGTTTCCAGGACTTCGTCGTTGAAATCGTAACCGGGGTTGTGCAACGGGCAACCATGATGCCCTTCAGTGCCATTGCCAATAAGGACGTAGCAACCGGGCTTCACGTTAAGCATCTGCGCAAAATCTTCGGAACAGGCCGCCGGTTCGCAGTCGGGCACGACGTTGTCGGCACCAACCACGTCGACTGCCGCCTGGACGGCAATGTCCGTTTCGCGATCGGTGTTGACGAGCACGATGAACTCATGAGTGTATTTCAGCTCAGCTGCCACGTTGTGAGCTTTTCCGATATTGACGACGAGCTCCCGCATCCGGGTCTCAATCAGTGCTTGGGTCACCGCAGACAGGCCGCGTGTGTCCCCCTTGATCGTCACGTTACTTGGAATCACGTTACGCGCACCATCGGTCAGGATCTCGGTGACCGACACCACGCCACTCTCCATTGGGTTCAGCGATCTGGCAATGACGGTCTGCAACGCCGAGATAATCTCCGCAGCAACGATTACCGGATCGCGGGTACGATTCGGCATGGACGCATGACCACCAAGCCCATTAATGGATATGACGAAGTTATCCTCGAAAGTCATCATGGCGCCCTTACGTACTGCGAATGACCCCGCAGGAATCCCAGGCATGTTGTGCATGCCATAGATTTCGTCCATCCGGAACCGGTCGAACAGGCCATCCTTCATCATTGCCAGCGCACCCAGACCATTCTCCTCGTTCGGCTGGAAGATAAAATGCACGGTTCCGTCGAAACTGTCAGCCGAGGCAAGGGTCTCGGCAGCGGCCAGCAGCATCGCCGTATGGCCATCGTGGCCACAGCCGTGAAACTGAGATTCATTGACGGAACGATGATCGAAATCATTAGCTTCCTGAATCGGCAACGCATCGATGTCCGCGCGCAGGCCGATGGCGCCATCGCTTTCGCCACGCTTCAAAACACCAACGACTCCAGTCCCGCCTATACCGGTATGGGTGTCGATACCCATATCGGTCAGCAAATTGGCAATTACAGCAGCCGTCCGTTCCTCCCGAAAACCGAGTTCGGGGTGTCGGTGGATATCGCGTCGCCAGGCGATCCATCTGCTTCTTGCATCATTCATGACGTAGATTCTAACGTCACGGTCACGCAAACCAAATTCGCGGGGCTAACACGCAGTGACTAGAAAAAATACGGATCACATTTTTTGAAGTCGGTGCAATTCGGCACGATGACCAATGGAGCAACGTGCTGAACTTCGATCACCACTTTCGAAAAGACCATATCCACCGGCACCTGCCAAAATTAGGGCTATCGGGCGGACAGTCAAACGGCGCCAGACGCTGACGCCGCGATTGAACTAAAGGGCCTTGAAGACGTTATCGAGGGTCTCTTTCGCATCCCCGAAGAGCATCCGCGTGTTCTCGAGAAAGAACAGCGGATTCTGCACCCCAGCATAACCGGTGGCCATGCTGCGCTTCAGCACAATGGACGTCGTCCCTTTCCAGCACTCGAGTACGGGCATACCCGCTATCGGGCTGTCGGGATCGGTGAGCGCAGACGGATTCACGATGTCGTTGGCGCCAATCACTACAGAGACATCAACATCCGGAAAGTCCTCATTGATCTCGTCCATCTCAAAAACGATGTCATAAGGGACTTTCGCTTCCGCAAGCAGTACGTTCATGTGCCCGGGCATGCGGCCAGCCACCGGGTGGATGCCGAAACGCACATTGACCCCTTTGTCCCGAAGCGCTCTGGTGATTTCATGAACGATATGCTGTGCCTGAGCGACGGCCATACCGTAACCCGGGATGATCATGACTTCCTTCGCACCGGCTAGAAGCGCTGCGGTTTCCTCGGCTTCGACCGGTACAACTTCGCCGTGGTCTTCGTCGCCTTTACCAGACGTTCCACCGCCTGTGCCGAAACCACCGGCAATCACAGAAAGGAACTTGCGGTTCATCGCGCGGCACATGATGTAACTTAGAATGGCGCCACTTGAGCCAACCAGCGCACCAGTGACAATCAGCAGATCGTTACTCAACATGAAACCCGTAGCCGAAGCGGCCCAACCAGAATAGCTGTTAAGCATCGAAACGACGACGGGCATGTCGGCGCCGCCGATCGCCATCACCATGTGGATACCGAACAGCAGTGCGATGAAAGTCATAATGATCAGCGGATTCAGGCCACCACCGATCGCCGATTGAACGACGAATTCATATCCGAACCAGATCGACGCGATCAAAAGGCCAAGATTCAGCCAGTGCCGTGCCGGCAGCATCAATGGTGAGCCACCAATCCTCCCAGACAGCTTGCCAAAAGCGATGACCGAGCCGGAAAAGGTCACAGCCCCGATCAGAATGCCGAGATAAATCTCGATGTCATGGACCGTCTGCTCAATTCCTTCGAAGTGTGCCGTCGGATCCATGAAACTTGCGAAACCGACGAAGACGGCCGCCAGGCCGACCAGGCTATGCAGAATGGCAACGAGCTCCGGCATCTCGGTCATCTGCACACGTTTTGCCAGCAGGAGACCGATGCTGCCACCTAAAAGCAGTGCGAGAATCAGTTCAACATAGTTCTGCGTAACGACGCCGAACAGGGTTGCGAGCAATGCAATCGTCATGCCGACAATGCCGTACCAGTTGCCACGGCTGGCGGTTTCTTGGTTGGAGAGTCCGCCGAGCGCCAGGATAAAAAGAATCATGGCAGCGATGTATGAAACGGTAACGATACCTGTACTGATCATTTCGCCCTCACTTCCTGAACATGTCGAGCATGCGACGTGTCACGGCGAATCCACCGGCGATATTGATGCTGGTTATGAGCAATGTCGCCACGGCGATCCACTTGATTTCAGGCACATCCGAGCTCACCTGCAACAATGCGCCGATCACGATAATGCTCGAGATAGCGTTGGTCACGCTCATCAGCGGCGTATGCAGCGCGGGCGTAACGTTCCAGATCACCATGTAACCGATGAAACACGCCAACACGAACACTGTGAAGTGCGCCATGAACGACGGTGGCGCAACAGCGCCGAGTCCCAGCAATGCCAGACCTCCAGCGACAGCCGCGATAACAGGACCACGCACCGATCTTTTCTCTTCGACAACAACGGGCGCCGGCTCCGGCTCCTTTTTCGGCGGTGTCGCCGAAAGCTTAGGTACAGGTGGTGGCCAGGTCGTTTCGCCGTCTTTGCATATCGTTGCGCCCCGGATGACCTCGTCTTCCATATCGACGACGGCCTGGCCATCCTTCTCGGGCGTCATGTCCGTCAGCAAGTGGCGCAGGTTGGTGCCGTACAACTGGCTCGACTGCGCGGCCAGACGACTGGGTAAATCGGTATACCCGATAAGCGTGACGCCGTCCTTCACAACGAGCTGATCGGGCTCTGTCAGCTCGCAGTTCCCTCCCTGCTCCGCAGCAAGATCAACAATAACGCTGCCGTCTTTCATGGAAAAAACCATGTCGGCCGTAATCAGTTTCGGTGCCGGTTTTCCGGGAATCAGTGCAGTCGTAATAATGATGTCGACATCCTTCGCCTGCTCGGCAAAGAGGGCCATTTCCGCCTTGATGAATTCCTCGCTCATTACCTTGGCGTATCCGCCCTCACCCGATCCGCCTTCGTCGTCTTCAAAGTCGAGCATCAGGAATTCCGCATCCATGCTTTCGACCTGCTCTTTAACTTCGGGCCGCGTGTCGAAGGAGCGAACAATGGCACCCATGCTCTTCGCGGCACCGATCGCTGCCAGGCCCGCGACGCCCGCACCGATGACGAGTATTTTGGCGGGAGGCACCTTGCCTGCTGCAGTGATCTGACCTGTGAAGAATCTGCCAAAATGCTGGGCAGCCTCGACAACGGCGCGATACCCGGCAATGTTCGCCATGGAACTGAGCACATCCATCTTCTGCGCCCGCGAGATACGCGGGATGCTGTCCATTGCTAGGACGGTAGCGCCTTTTTCGGTGAAGGCCTTGAGAAGGTCCGGATTCTGCGCCGGCCAGATAAAGCTGATGAGCGTCTGCCCGGCCCGCAGCAAATCGACTTCGCTGTCGTCCGGCGCACGCACTTTCATGACGATGTCCGAGCCGCTCCACAAGTCGGACCCCGTGGCAAAGATCTCGCAACCGGCCTCCCGATAGGCATCGTCTGAAAAGTTGGCCGCTTCGCCGGCACCACTCTCCACAGAGACGTCGTATCCCAGTTTCTTAAGCTGGATCGCCACATCCGGCGTCGTTGCCACGCGCCTCTCGCCCGGGAAATTTTCCTTGGGTACACCGATTTTCATGCATCAGCCTCCTGAAAGTCAGGCGGGATTATGTGGGAGTGAACAGGCATAAGCAATGCAGCCTGCGCAAAGGGTTTCATGAGGTATGACAGCCGGACAAGTCGCCCCAGAAATCCTGAAGCGGCAGGAATATGCGGTCAAAAACGGAAGGTATAACCAAACTTGAACGTGATGTCTCCGGTCACCGAATTGAACGTGCGGTCCCGCAGATAATCGATGAACTCGCGATTGACCACTAGGATGACTTCCCTGCCCGCGCGCGGTACCCAGCGGAAAATACTGTTGATGCCGAGGCTGTTACTGACATTGTCATACTGCACAATGTTCTCCCAGTACAGGGCATTGGTAAAGGCAACATCGGCCCGCAATGTGGTAAGCCGGGTCCAGAAATTACCGTAGGGCAATTCGATATCACTGATGTGATGCCCGAGAGACAATCGGAAGTGCACACTGGGGCGCCATGTCGCCTCGATTCCCGGCGACATAATGTCACCTGAGAAAAATTTCCCGCCACAATAGTAGCCGCTCAGCGAAATTCGGCGTGACTGTGCCGTCGAATAGTTGACGCAATACTCGTCGAAAGAATAGTGGCCAAGGGGAATGGTGACACCTTCCGATATCTCGAACGGCGCATCCAATACCTCATCGAACAGTTGGTAGTGAATCTCGACGCGATCGCCTAACTGACTGACAACCTCGAGCGCCCTTAGAGTCGTCACCTGAGACTGCAACTCACCCTGGAGTGTTTCGATGCGTTGGTAATCGACGCCGGAAAATACCTGCCGGAACGCGCCGCCACGCGGATACCAGGTATAACCGACGTCTGTGGACAGGTCACTGACATTGACGCGATTGACGAACCCGAGCGCGGGGTAGAAATTCTCTTCGAGCTCCTTGTAAGCGACACCCCAGCGAAATCCTTCCGAGTTAGGCATCCGGAGGCTGACGCCGAAAGCCGACTGGTTATCCTCCAAGCCTTCGCTGTCCGATTGCTGGTACCAGAGTCCGCCCTCAATGGTCCGCCCGTTACTGAGTCGTGAATTCAGGTAACGGAAATCGACGCCAGCAAGACTGTTGTCAAGATCCGAGTCAGGATCTCCGTCCGTCAGGATTACGCCCAAGCTCGATTCCTCAAGTACGTTTCGGGCCAAACGTGCAACGAACAGGTCACTTGCATCGAGATCGTGAAACGCCGCCTGACGGATGCCAAGCAACCCAATATCCCACTCACCGGCCCGCCCGGTGAACTTGCCCCCACCGTCGATATCGATCGTTTCCCCCGAACCACTCAGACCTATTCGGCGCGAAAAGAACGGCCGGCCACTTTCCTTCTCAACCCGCGACAAGGTCGACTGATCGAAATAGTTGCTGCCACCACCAATCCGGCCGAACTCGAAAATGTCTGTGTCCTGCAGGAAAAAAACGCGTTGTTCTGGAAAAAACAGCCCAAAACGGGTGAGATTAATCTGACGCTGGTCGACACTTGTTCCCGAAAAATCCGTATTCACAGTCATTGACGCGGTCAATGACGGTGTCACCTTGTAAAAGACGTCGATGGCCGGCTCCGTCGACTCTGATGTAACACCCGCCTCAAAATCCTTCGTCTGCTGGATACGGGCAGACGGCACTACATCGAGGCCAATCCCTTTCTCAGCGCCTGACATGCCCCCAACCTCGCCAAATATCGATGGATTCTGCGTCCTGTTCGCTGAAACCCAGCCGATGTGTTCGAATTTTCGTCCGATATAGCGGGCGAAGTTGATTCCCCACACATCGTTCAACGGATCGAATGACAGCGTCTTGAATGGAATCTCGACTTCGGCCACCCAACCGCGGTCCTCGAAACTCGTTTCGCCGTGCCAGATTCCCCGCCAGGCCCAGTTCTCGTTCGTGACACTTTCGTAGACGGCCTGATTGCGAACACCATTAGCCGTGAGGTCAAAAACGTAGCCCGTGCGCCCCTTGTTAAACGGGTCGAGCATAATGGAGAAGCTGTCTTCACCCATGGACCAGTCACCCTGCCTCAGAATTTGAGCGCTGATTTTATCGGGCTCTTTGTCGATCATCCGGGCGGAAATGTAGAGCGCATCCTTTGTGTACACGACCAGAATCTGTGACACTTCCGTCGGCTCGGCATACTCATCCGGACTAACTTGATGCAGGTCAGTTACGGGCGTCCCGAATGCCCATGCATCATCGTCGAGCACGCCGTCCAGCACGGGCGGCTCGTCCACCATGAATATGTCGATTCGTTTGCCGGACGAATCGAACATCTGGGCTTCTGCCGATCCCAATGCAGCAAGCCCCAGCCAGAAGAGTGCGGTGGTGTGACGCATCGGCACAGGTTATCGGTTTAGCCTTAAAATTTCTGCGACTCACATCCGCAGAATGTATTGCCGCCTTGCAGCACAGACCGGCATAATCGTGGCAAAGGGGATATGTATGGGTCGAAAATCACTGTTTGGCATCGCTATGGTTGCTGTCCTGCTCGGCGCCTGTGCCGCCGCTCCGCCCGTCAATGGGGAATGGGCGCTCATGCTCACGGCCGCAGAGGGTTCGACCTCCTTTCCCATCACGATTGATACGAATGGAACAGCTGCGACCGCATCGTCCGGCGATGCAGAGTTCTCCGGAACATGGATCAACGGTGAGCTCTGGCTCACGGGCGATTTCTATGTTCCCGAAGCCGGCTATTCCGCGCCGCTCAATATGACCATGCGCGTCGAGGATGGCGAACTTCGGGGCTCGGCAACATGGGACCAGTTCCAGGCCGACGTGCTCGGACAGCGGATGGAATAGAAAAAGCCAGGCATTAACCTGGCTCTCGATTCCGTTATCCGACCACCGCTCAGGTCGCTGATGCGGCGGCAATGCTTGCGATCGATGCGTCCATCGTGTCATTGAACTCGTCATCCAATTGCTGAGCGGTCAACCCTTCCGCCAGCGCCCGGGAGAAACTCGCCACCATGCCATTTTGGCGTGAAAGGCGATCGTTCGCTTCTTCACGGGAGTACCCACCCGACAATGCGACTACACGCGCAACGTTGGGATGCGCGACGCAGTCCGCGTACAGGTTACCCTTCTCCGGGAGAGTCAGCTTTAGCATGACGATCTCATCCGGACCGAGACTGTTCAGGTGTTCCATGATGGCATCGTGAAGCATGTCCTCGGCTGCGGCCTTGTCCGGACAATGGATGTCCACTTCCGGTTCGATGATCGGCACGAGACCAGCGGCGACGATCTGTCGGCCAACCTCGAACTGCTGATCAACAATGGCCTTGATGCCAGCCGCGTTGGCCTGCTTGATGACAGAACGCATCTTCGTACCGAAAACGCCTGCCGCCTTGCCCTTCTCGAGCAAGTTGGCAAGACCCGGATTGGGATTCATGATTTGGGCGCCGTCAACTTCCTCGGCAAGCCCCTTGTCGACCTTCAAAAACGGCACGACGTTTTTGGCGTTCCACAGGTAGTGGGCAGTCGGCTGGCCATCAACCTCACGGTCCATCGTATTTTCGAACAGGATCGCGCCCAGAATCCGGTCGCCGCCAAATGCCGGACTGGTCATGATGCGAGTTCGCATCTGATGCACAACGTCAAACATTTCTTCGTCATTCGACCAGGCATCGGGCGTTACCCCATACAACCCCAGCGCCTTGGGCGTCGATCCGCCGCTCTGGTCCAGGGCGGCGATGAATCCGGGTGCGTTCCTGATCTTGTCGAGTTGCTCTTGTTTGCTCACAGTTACCCCTAAATTGTTCGTTTTCGGTAGGAAATTCGGAGACCGAAGTTTACAGCAACTGATCCCGAAAATGTCTTTTCTAACCCGGCCAGGGGTCGAGGTTACGTGACCTCAAAAGGTTACGACCGCTATTGCGCGTACCTTCTATTCGACGCTGCTTGCATTGAACAGGCTGGTCGAACGCGCGCCCGTCCGGCAGAAGATCAACAGCGGCTTTTCAAACTGCGGGTAGACCTCACGAAAATCTTCGATATTGGCGGGCGTCATCGCGCCTGCAACGACTGGCAGGTAAACGTATCGCATCCCGAGTGCCTCGGCAGCCTGCTGCAGATCGCCCGTGAGCGGCTGTCCGGGTTCCTCGTGATCGGGCCGATTGTTGATGACCGTCCGGATGCCCTGATCCGCAACCAGCTTCAGATCCTGCTCAGTGACCTGCCCGGTGGCAAAAACCTCCGGCGCGAGTTCCATGACTCTCATTGCTTCGATTCCTGGGCGACAACCAGCCAAACCGACAATGCGATCAGTATACTGATGGTTCTTCCTGGCGTTGTATGGCGAATCATCGTGACTCTCTGGACCTTAGACTGCTAAGACCCTCGCACCTATCGAGCAGGTGGTCAATATTCCGCCCTCGTAAGGATTAGATCCACGATATCCAACACAGGCGAAATCGCACCACAGGAACGTTAATACGGAGCCCTGATCGGGTCTCTCGAACCACCATCAGCTGTTCCATATCAACTTCGACCAGCAATTGACGCCAGCTGACAAGCTGTTCGATACCTGGCACAACGAAGTCTGCGAACGTCTGGCGCACCGTCGGCAATCCTAGAAGCCACGCCTCAAGATTCACACCGGGCATTCAGCCGCCGACAAACTTTGCGTATACGCCCCGAGCCACCGACGGATCATCAGTACCCTTCACAATCGCCCTACCATCCGGGAATAAGGTGATCTCGAAACGCTCGCCTCCATCTCTTACGTCAGCGAAGAGCATGTATTCGTTGTGTCGCACTTTCCCATGTTGGCGCAACCTGCTAGCAAGGCCGTCGAAATCGACGCCATTGGCCGTCTGCCTGTGCCTGAGCTGCACGGCGTTTCGCCCACAAAGCGCGTCCGCGCCTGAGCCTGCCTTGCCCTCAAGATAGTCGAAGTGGTGACCTTTACAACATGGGCAATCGCTTTTTTCTCTCGCTCTATCGACCCTCAGCTGCATCGATTCGTTCTCCCAAAGGTCGAGATTTAGCAGCGTGCGGCTGACCCGGTCAAAGTTCCCGGTAAGTATCTTCAGCGATTCGGTCACCTCGTGGTTCGCAATGATCCCGACGGCTGACCCGATCACACCGACCGTATCGCAGGTTGGCGTCGTGCCGGGCGGCGGCACTGCTTCGAACAGGCAACGGAAACACGGCGTCGCGAGACTTCCGCTCTCGTATCGTTCCCAGGCGTACGCTCCTGTACCGTGCGGCAAAATCGTGAACGCCATACCGGTGGTGCCGACGGCCGCGCCATAAATGTAGGGAATGCCTTGTTTCACCGCGAGGTCGTTAGCGAGGTAACGCGTCTCAAAATTATCGAGCCCGTCGACCATCACGTCGACACCTTCCCCGAAGCGCTCGATGTTTGTGTGGTTGATGTCATCGACAATGGCCGTGACACGAACCCCGGCGTTCGTTTCCCGGATTCGGCGTTTCGCTGCTTCGGCCTTCGGCATCCCTTCAGCCACATCTTTTTCACTGAACAGGACCTGTCGCTGCAGGTTCGACAGTTCGACGACGTCCCGGTCGACTATGACGAGATGACCCACGCCCGCCCGTGACAGCATCTCCGCGCTAACACACCCCAACGCACCGCAGCCCAGAATGAGTGCTGTCGATGTAGCTAACCGCTGCTGTCCCTCCTGACCGAAGCCGGGCAGCAACATCTGGCGATGGTAACGGGGCAGGTCGATATCCATGGCACGACATTACCACGGGTCAGCCCCATCCGATGTCCTCGAGATGTTCATCTTCCATGCCAAAATAGTGTGCAACCTCGTGAATAAGGGTTTTCGCGATTTCCATCCTGAGTTCCTCCTCGGGCAACCCCAGTTCGACGTGCGCTAACCGGAAGAGATAGATGACGTCAGGCAGTTCGCCAGCGTAGTCGACACCACGCTCGGGCAGCGGCAGCCCGGTGTAGAGCCCGAGCAACCCCTCCCCTTCCGGATCCAGGTCTGCGCAGGGCGCATCGAGAACCAGAACTTCCAGGTTATCGAGGGCCTGGTGAACCCAGGCCGGCAGGTCTTCCATGACATTGCGCACAAACAATTCGAACTCGTCGTGATTCACGTGGTGTCATTCGTTCGATACATCACGCAGCAACTGCTGGCTGCACATGTAGCCTGGTGTGCCGGCCACGGAACCACAAGGATAAGTGCCGGACCCGCAGAGATAAACGTTGTCGAGATCGCCGAAACGGTAGAAACCAGTGTCCGGATTATCAGAATAGTTGCGGTCGAAAAACGTCTGACCACCCGTCAGCATCGTATGGTCGAGATTGCCGCCGGGGAACAGAAAGAGATCCATGAGGTCTTTCGGCGTCAACAGCCGGGTCCAGACACAGTCCTCCGGGTTTGCAATCTTGTCGAGGACCGTCTCCTTTACCTGCGCCTCGACGTGCGCGAGATCTGCACCCTTGTTCGACAACGACAGATTCTTGAAGAATACGGCAAGCCGGTCGAAAGGCTCAACATGCGCGAGTTTCCGCATCCCCGCACCTTCACAATAGATCTGCGCGTAGCCAGGGATATAGTCATTAGCCGCGTTCAGTACATCTAGCGTTGCCCGCTCATAGGCCTCGATATCGTCAACCGAAAAAATGAAGCGGAAAGCGGCATCCGACGCTGCGTTCCCGGATCCGTGCTTCCATCGGACCGGGCTGCGAAACATCATATTCAGCTTCCCGCTACTGCCACGAAACTTCTGTTTGCCAATCGTGGCGACCCCGTCACCATCACCAACCAGGCGTGCGGCCGTGAGCGGGTCCGTACCAAGAACCAGGTAGTCGAAATCGATGATGGATTCCCGATTATTGCGCGTCAGTGTCGCGCGGCCTTTCCCGCAATCGGCGTCAACGAGCCAGCTCGACAGGTGCGTGTGGATGCCAAGCTCGTAATTGATCCTTCCGAGTTCTGCTGTTACCTGCCAGATGCCGCCTTTGACGAATCCATAATAGCCGCCGAATATCGAACCGGAATCCATGAGTGGCAGGGTGAATGCCGAATACGGGTCATCCAGCGAGACCGGACCACTCTCCGTGACGGTCATCGCCATATACATTTTGCTTCGCTCGCTAGTGAAATAGTGATCGATGAGCTGCCGGGCAGATCCCGTTATCCAGAGATCCGTCAGGGTGTTGCCGATCGCGGACCTGACGCGGTCGAGCGTTGGCGGTATTGCTTTCCGGTAGCCTTGTTGCAGGAACGTCACGACGGCAGCCTCATCGGCACGAAACCCTTCGACATCGCCCCGCTCGCCCCACTTGTCCGCCAGTTCCTTATCCAACATCGACGGATCCCGATGTATCCAGGTCGGTTCGATGTCGCCGGGAAAGAAAACGAGTTTCGCATGGTCGGGCACGTAGGTTTCGAGCCGGCTGGCGAGTCCAGTCTCCTCAAAGACGAAGTCCTGCATCAGCCCCAGGACCGATGCGCCCAGCGCATACGGCTGCGATACGCCATCCACCACAGCTGTTTCGGAAACGGCCGCGCCGCCCACTCGCTCGGCTCGCTCAACCATCGTGACGTCACAGCCGGCACGTGCCAGGTAATTAGCGGCGACCAGGCCGTTGATGCCGGCGCCGGCGACGAGGATGCGCGGATGACTCATGGTTCCAAGCATACTGGTGTTGATGTTAAAGCGCAGAAACCATCATACGACGTGGAGATCAGGGGCAATATCGTGAATAAATGATGCGCCGTCTTTCTCGAAGATCATGGTGTCGATGAAACAGGAAAGTCCTGCGTCTTTCGGCAGGTAGAAGTTCGCCTCGTAATTACTGACAAACCCGGGGTCGAACGTGTCTTCGCCCGAGTCCTTCCAGCCATCGAAGTAGTAAGCGCCGACCCAGTCCGGCGGAAAAGAGATGCCAAGCTCATAGCCTCCGATCCACCACTGGTTTTCGAGTAGCCCGCAGTCAGCATAATAGCGCTTCATCTCGTCGATGAATGTCTGAACGGACAGCCCTGGTTTTATCAGTCGCCGTGCAACATCAAGCGCGCCGGTGATATGCGCGATATAGCCGGAAACCGCCTTGTGCGGTTCACCAATGGACACGGTTCGGCAGACATCGGAATGGTAGCGCCGGTAAACACCACAAACGTCGATGTTGACAATATCGCCCGGCTCGATTTTCTTGCGAGACGCCAGCGCATGGAAACAGGCACTCTTCCTGCCCGACACCACGGGCAGCGTAATCGCTGGATTCTCACCACCCGTTTTCGCCATCGCATAAACGATTTCGGCATATACGTCGAGCTCCGTCATGCCTGCCCTGATGTTGTCGAGACCGGCGCGAAGACCTATATCCCCGATGCGGGCTGCTTCGCGGATGACCTCATGTTCGGCGGGAGACTTCAGGAGTCTGGCATCGGCCACGGCCTGGCTGCCATCGACGACCGAAGCGTCCCTCGCTTCGAAGAGCGCTGTCAATTGAGCAGAATCGGCAGGATTGGGGCGATATGAGTAGTATTCGAGGCCAACAGTCTTGCCGATCCATCCCTGATCTGCGAGGTCCGACACGACCCAGTCGGAGAAGCCGGCGCTAATGTCATGCTCCGGCATGATCCGAAGATGATCCGGCCACGTCGTGTACTCGGCATTGAGCTTTTCGTCCTCGTTTTCGAAGTGAATATAATGGTCGTGATCGACATGCACGGCGATACCACTGGTTCCGGACCACGTTTTCGGACCGCCTTCCTGGAACCACTCGGCCTGGTATCCGCTTAGGTAGCAAATATGGTCCGGATTGGTGACGTATAGAAGGTCAATCCCGGATATCGCCATTCGCTGCCGCACGACACCGAGTCGGCGACGGTACTCCTCTTTCGAGAACGCGACTTCGGGCTCGGGCGCGCCAAATTTGAGCGTGCGCTCCTTGTAGGTCATTGAACTGGCCATCCTGGGCTCCCTGTCTTACATTGACACCCGTTGCTACTGATATTGAGCGGTGCAGACGATGTCTGACAACAAACTTGCCGTTTACTGGCATCCAGACGTATTGAAACACGACCCCGGCCGGGGCTGCTACGAATACGAGGCATCGCCACTTATGGAGGTTGCTGAACCCCATCCGGAAACACCGGATCGAATCATCAACATCCGTTCCATACTGAAACGTGGCGACATCAGGAAGAGCATCGACTGGCGGGACGGCCGCTACGCTGAACGCAGCGAAGTCGAACGGTTTCACACTGCCGCATACATCAACGAAGTGCTCGAGGCCGAGAAACGCCCGCCAACGCGCATTGACGGTAGCGGCACCGTTATTAACGCCGGTTCTGTGGACGCCGCCTTTGCCGCCGCAGGAACCACCATTGCCGCAGTCAACGACGTACTAGCAAAGAACAGAGCCGCCTATGCGCTCGTCCGGCCACCCGGTCATCACGCTGCGAGAGCCATGGCCGACGGCAACTGCATCTTTAACAATCTCGCGATCGCTGTTGAATCCGCATTGCAAAATGGCTGTGAGCGCGTCGCTGTCATCGACTGGGACGTTCACCACGGCAATGGCACGCAAAGCGGCTTTTACGAGCACAGTGACGTGCTGACAATCTCGATGCATATGCCGCTCGGTGCATGGGGGCCCAATCACCCGGAATCGGGAGAGATTGACGAGGTCGGCAAAGGTGATGGCAAGGGATTCAATTTGAATATCCCCCTGCCGTACGGTACGGGCGACCGAGGCTATTCCAGGGTGATGGACGAACTCGTATCACCGGTCGTCTACGAGTTCGGTCCGGACCTGATCGTTATTGCCTGTGGCCAAGACGGCAACCAGTTTGATACGAACGGTCGAAACCTGCTTGGAATGGTCGGGTTCAGAAATCTTGGTTGCGTGGCGCGCAAGCTCGCGAGTGAACTTTGTGACGGCCGGTTGCTCCTTTGCCAGGAGGGCGGCTACGCAATCACCTACACCGGCTTTTGCATGTACGCGGTCGCGGAAGGTGTGCTGGGCATTGCCAACCCAATGGTGGATCCGCTCGCCTACGACGCAACTATCGAAAGGCCCGAAGTACTGTTCAGCGTAATCCCGACGATCGGTGAGCAGTGGCGAACCCTGGTGAAGTAGCAATGGCAATTCACGAACGCTGGATCGAGGCGATCCAAACCGACGGTTTCGTGTTCGCCGAAAACGGGTGCGGACCTCAAGTCATTCAGCAACTGCTCTCAAGATCACTTGAGCGCATCGACCTGGTGATGGACGCACTCGGCGATCGCGATATCGGTATCGGGAGCGCCGCTGGGTTTCACGAACTCGTGCAGCGCTCGCAAGGCCGCTGGGACCTCCCTATATCACCGCAGGATTTCGGCGTCGACGTTCGGACATTTCCATGGTGGCCCGTGGTTGAGCGGATTCTCGGACAGGATGCCGAACACTCATTCAGCGGTTGCGTGTACTCCGATCCGGGCACACCGGCACAGGAGTGGCACATCGATTCGCCACACGAAGCCGGGGAGCACCGTCCGGCGCATGCAATAAACGTGTTGATGTCCTTACAGGACGTTGCGATGGAGATGGGCCCGACAGAATTTGTACGGGGTTCCCACCGGTTGACAAACCATATACAAAACCCGGCTCTTTCCAGGGAAAAACTCATCTACCAGCATGCAGCGATATCGCCCGACCGGCTGGTGCGTGGCACCGATGAGTTGCCGCCGGAAAAATTCGTGTGCGACATGCCCGCAGGTTCGTTCGTGGTCTTCGATGATCGGCTGATGCACCGGGGACTTGGCAACCAATCGGCGAAAAAACGTTACATGGCCTATTTTTCGTATCGCCAGTCCGGATACACCGTGAACACACACTTCGAGGCACAGCACTCGGTTTTTGACCCCTGCTGAAGTCGGTATGATCGGGGTGACACTAGGAGTAAACAATGCCTGCAGCATTGCAGTATTTCGAACCTAATGCACCAAATCGAGATGTCGTTGAGGCACTGGAGAAAGACGGCGCCTGTGTTGTAAAAAACCAGGTACCCGATGAATTAGCCGACGAAATATTCGCCGAGCTGCGCGGTGCCTTCGACAAGCAGGGGCGGATGGACGAGAGCAACTTCAATGGCTACAGCACGTTGCGGGCCACTGGTGTCCTGCACTGGTCTCCAACATCCGCAGAAGTCGTTGGTCATACGCGTGTCATGGATGTCTGCGACGCTGTTCTGCTCGAACACTGCATCAATTACCGAATCGGTAGCCTCACGGCAATCGAGATTTATCCGGGTGAAACCGACCAAGTGCTGCATACAGACGATGGCATCTATCCGATTCGCATCCCCGGCATGCAGTTGCAGGTCAGCGCAATATGGGCGTTACAGGATTTCACAGAGAAAAACGGTGCAACCCGGGTTGTGCTGGGAAGTCACCGGAACAGCAACATCAATCGCTACAACACGGGTGAACTCAAGAAGGAGGGGCTGATCGTCCAGTCGGCAATGCCGAAGGGGTCGGTGCTGTTTTATATGGGCGCGACCTGGCACGGCGGCAGTGCAAACCGATCGGACTCACCACGTGCCGGGCTGATCAACACCTATGCACTTGGCTGGTTGCGCCAGGAAGAGAATCAATACCTAAATGTACCGCGTGACGTCGCCGACAAGTACCCGAAAAGGATCCGGGACCTTATGGGCTACAATATGCACAGAAGTCTCGGTTCATACCAATTCGAAGACGGCAGCTGGCATGTGAACGAGGACTGACCGTTACTTGTTTTTGTAGACCACCCCTCCCTTCATCACGAAGTCCACATCTTCCAGTTCGCTGATGTCGTCGAGCGGATCGCCATGAACGGCAATGATGTCCGCGTAGAACCCTTCCTCGATCACACCGACCTGGTCTTCCCATCCCAGCAATTCAGCCGTCAGCGATGTAGCCGACTGGATTGCCTGCGCCGGTGTCATCCCGAAACGCACGGCGCGAGTGAATTGTTTGCCATTGTCACCGTGCGGATAGACGCCTGAATCCGTTGCGTACACGACCTTCGCACCCATCTCGACCGCGAGCGTAAAACTCTGGCGCTGAACGGTGCCGACCTGCCGCTCTTTGTTGATATTTTCCTCCGGTACGCCGTTCTCTGCACCGCGTTCCAGCGTGTACTCGGTGTTGTAGATGTCCATTGCGAAAAAGGTGCCACGATCGATACCCATCTGGATAGCTTCCCTGTCGAGGAAACTGGCGTGCTCGATCGAATCAACGCCGGCGAGAATCGCGCGCTTTATACCTTCGTTGCCATGCGCGTGCGCAGCAACCTTTCGTCCAAGCGTATGTGACTCATCGACGATGGCTTCCATTTCCTCAAGCGTGTACTGCGTTGCACCGACTTGCGTTCCCTTGGAGAAGACACCGCCCGTTGCACAGAACTTGGTCAGATCCGCACCATACTTGACGTTTTTCCGGACCTGCTCGCGTACCGCCCAGGGTCCGTCGGCCACACCATCGGACCGCTCTTCGAACGACGCATTCAGCGAATTGCTGTCGCAATGGCCGCCCGTGATACCCAGACCGGGACCCGATACAGCCATCCGCGGTCCCGGAATTTCGCCTTCATTGATGGCATTTCGAAGCGCGACATCCATGTAGTCACCCGCACTCACGTTGCGAATTGTTGTAAATCCCGCCATCAACGTTTTGTGCGCATTGACCACGCCACCAATGGTGGCCCGGTGGGGCGACTGAAAGTAGCCGGCAAAAAAATTGTTCGCAAGATTGCCAATGACATGCGTATGCATGTCCATGACGCCCGGCAGCACGAACGACGCGGAAAGATCGATAATCTCCGCTCCCTCGGGAATCATTTCGTCACCCGGCGTGACACTGATGATCCGCTCATCTTTGATAAAGATGAGTTGGTCCCTTGCTACCTCTCCGCTGTTAGGATCGAACAGTGACCCTGCCCGGATCACCGTCAGGTCCTGTGCCGGCGCACCGGCACTTAGCAGCGCAACGGACAGCAATGCAGCTTTCGCTACCGAAAACGTTCTATTCATCGCGATCTCTCTTCTCTTCTTGCCCGCCGCAGGTTATTCCTGACGACGTGGTGTCAGTTTGAGCAGGCGGCCCCGGCTGTTTGCACGCTCGTCTTCAAGAACCCACAGTGATCCCTCCGCAGCCTCGAACACACCACGAATTCTGGCATCCATATCGTACCTCTCGATCTCGCGGGCCTCATCCCCGTCGAGTCCCACGCGAACGATAGCCTGGGAAGACAGGCCAGCTATCAACGCGTCACCCCGCCATTCCGGGAAGGAATCGCCCTTGTAGACGATCAGGTTGCCGGGCGAAACGACCGGCGTCCACCACACCGCGGGCTCCAGGAACGAAGGGTCGGTGTCGTGGTCGGGAATCTCGCGTCCATCATAATGGTCACCGTTCGACACCACTGGGTAGCCATAATTGCCGCCGCGCAAAACGCGATTCAATTCGTCACCACCGGCCGGGCCCATCTCCATGTTCCACAGCTGGCCATCGAGGTCGATCGCGATGCCAAGCGGATTGCGATGCCCGAGCGACCAGATTTCGCCAAACACTCCTTCATTGTCCACCCACGCATCCTGATCACGGTAGTTGACGAATGGATTGTCGGACGGGATCGAGCCATCGTCATTCAGGCGAAGGATCTTGCCGATGTTCGATTGCATGTCCTGCGACGGCGTGAACTTCTGCCGGTCACCAGAAGTGATCCAGAGATATCCGTCGTCATCAAAGAGGATCCGGTGCCCGTAATGACCCCGACCCAGAACCTTGGGGTACTGGCGCCAGATCACTTCGAAGTTGGACAGAGATCCACGATCATTGGTTTCGTCCAGTTTCGCTCGGGCCACGGCAGCGCCGCGCGTATCAGCGGGACCCGCTTCTGCGTAGCTCAGGTAAACCAAACGATTCTCTTCGAAATCGGGGTGCAACGCCACGTCGCCAAAACCGCCCTGCCCCCCATAATCGACGTCCGGCACACCGCGCACGCCGGCTTTCTGGCCCGACTCATTGACGATGTGCAACGCGCCTTTCTTCTCGGTCACGAGCATACGTCCATCCGGCAGGAATGCCAGCGCCCAGGGCTCATGGAAGTCGGTGATGACTTCGACATCGAACGGGTTGTCATTTTGCGCCTGCGCGCAACCCAGCACCATCATGCCAGCCAGTGTCGTAATGAATTTTTTCATGCCGGAATCCTCTTCATTTTTCTTAAGTCTAACCGCCGATCTTGACGTATCCCTGGCGGCCGAGTTCGATCAGAGTTGTCAGCGCCCAGTAGTCGACCTGAATCTCGGGCAGTAGGTCATTCTCGTCGATTCCTCGCGCCAGCACACCCTGTCCGCACTGGTGAAACGTGACACCAGCCTTGTGGAGCTTCCGAATCAGTTCGATATTCGGATTGTCCTTGCCCCCGTTTCGTGCCTTGAACTCCTCGTTCTTGAGCCCGATCAGGCCAGAGCCGCGATGCAATACGATGGAAATCTTGCGATTCTTGGCCGGCACATCAAATTTTTGGAGCGTGTTCATGTACACGGCGATAGCCGGCAGGAACGGATACGGATCGTCCAGGTTCTCATCCTGGACGACGAGGTCGAAAACAACCTTGTACTCCGTATTTGGGTCCGGCGAAAGATGGGCTCCCGGCAAGTCGCGTCCGGCTCCGAAGCCGGATACGAGCACGCCGTCTTCCGCCTGCGAAAATCCGCTCAGCAACAGCGCCAGAGACGTGACAACCAGCTTAGTGATCGAGTTTTTCATTTACAGGTACCCCTGAATTTATTTTGGTTATAGTCCAGCGCTCGATCATACAGCGACATACCATCAATTTTCGTCAAGATTTCTTGCCCGGCGGCTATCGGTTTTCTAGCTTCCACAGATCACTGAACCGACGCACGGGTTCAACCACGGCAGGCAAAGCGATACTCTTGAGGCTTGGCTCGGGGGAGAAAACAATGTGTGACGAACAGACTGAACGGGATATTGACAGGTATTTCCATGAGAACGGCTTAACGCGGCGTACTTTCAATCAAGCAACGTTGGGAGCCACTGCCGCGGTGATGCTTACGGCGACTTCCAATGCAACCGACGTGACGGGCTCGGACATCACGATCACCACCCCTGATGGAGAGGCGGACGCCTACTTCGTACATCCGTCCGAGGGAGCTTCCGCCGCCGTGATGCTCTGGCCCAGCATCGTCGGCATTCGCGAGACCTTCCGCGTGATGGGTACACGCCTGGCCAAATCAGGTTACGCGGTACTCGTCATTAATCCGTACTACCGAACTCAGCAAGGCCCGGTCATTCCAGAAGACAAGGGTTTTCGTGACCCCGGCATGAGGGACTTTCTCATGCCATTCGCTAGGTCATTGTCCCCCGACACCTGTGTTACAGACGGTAACGCTTTCGTCGGGTGGCTGGACAGCCAAGCTGCCGTGGATTCATCGAAAAAAGTCGGCTCCATCGGCTACTGCATGACCGGCTCCTACTGCATGCGACTGGCGGCTGCTATCCCTGACCGCATCGGCGCAGGGTGTTCTTTTCATGGCGGCGGACTGGTTACCGAGGCCAGCAACAGCCCGCACCACCTGATCCCGCAGATGGAAGCGTCGTTCCTGATCGCGATCGCGGCCAACGACGATGAGCGGAAACCCGAAGAAAAGAACGTGTTGCGCCAGTCATTCGAGGCCGCGGCCATTGAAGCCGAAATCGAAGTGTACGATGGCGCGCTGCACGGCTGGTGCATCCCCGATTCCGGCGTCTATAACGAGGCACAGGCCGAGCGCGCGTGGAGCCGAATGCTGACACTTTTCGAGCGTACCCTCTCCTGAGAAAAAGGTGTCCGGCCCTTTTGAAAGGGCCAGACATCAATTCGGGTCCGGACCTGCGAATCCGACCCGGGATTCCTCAGCGACCGGCGGCCAGCTTATAGGCGATGCCGTTCAGCGTGTCGGCCAGGGCTTCCCTGCGCTTTTGCGTCTGCTGATCGCCATCGTCACCAAGACCTGCTGCCAGCGACGACAGGTCGCTTGCGAGGTCCTCGTCGCTGCGGCCGCTGTTCAGCAACAAATCAGCGCGACCCAGCGCCGACGCGAGACCGGCATTCTGTGAATCCGTGAGTGCGCCGCTTCGATTCAGCTGGTCGATATAGGCGTGGGCCACAACCGGCACATCCGGCCAGACGACGGGGAACTGGGTCTGCGGATTGAAGACGCTGCCCTCGTCAGCCAGCTCCGCGGCTGCTACCTCGTTCTCCGTCAGGAATTCGCTCGGCACGAGCTTGAATATATCCATACCACGAGCAATCTCGGTGCCATAAATCCGGCCCTTGTACCAGTACGTCGACCAGTAACCGCCCAGGATCATGTGCTCCTCGTGGATCGGACCGCGATCGAAGTAGGCAATCTCGACCGGATTCGCCGAATCGGTAAAGTCGACCAGTGACAAGCCTCCCTGATACCAGGCCTGCGCGAAAATATCGCGTCCGGGTACCGGTACCACCGAGCCATTGTGCGCGACGCAGTTTTCTTTCTCGTCCTGAGGTGCCGGCAGCTTGTAGTAGCTCTTGAACACAAGCTCGCCATCGACGATGTCATAGATCGCATCAGCGCCCCAGGTCACCGGGTCGTAGGTTCGGCAGCGCGGACGTCCGCCACCCCCCCATTCGTCCGTGAAGATCACTTTGGTGCCATCGTTGTTGAACGTGGCCGAGTGCCAGTACGCAAATCCCGGATCCACGACCTCGTCGATACGTGTCGGATTTAACGGATCGGAGATGTCGAAAATGATACCGTTACCCGAGCATGCACCACCAGCGATGTTCTGGGACGGGAACACGGTGATATCGTGGCACTGATTGGTCATCCGAGATTCCTGAGTATCCTCACCGTGATCACCGCCCTGCCAGAGACCCGCAAGCCTACCCGTCTCTTCGTCTGCAAAAACCGTGGGACTGGACACGATTCTGGAGCGATGCGGCGCGGCAACCGGAATCTCAATGACGTCAATGCGGAACAGGGCCGTCCGTTCGTCACCGGCGACATTACCGATGCAGCCTTCTAGCTCGTCCCCGTCTCGCACGGAACCGGTACCGGAATTGAAGACGATGATTTTCTTGTCGTCTGCGGAAACAATTGAATGCGTATGCGAACCCCGGCAGGTCTGCACCTGACCTACCTGGCGCGGACGCCGCAGGTCGCTAATATCGAAGATACGAATACCGCGAAACCGATCGGGGTTGACGTCGCCGGTAATGCCCTGCAGTCCACAGTCGACACGTCCGCGGGTCTGCTCTACCGACATAATCAGAAGGTCACCGGCGATCGAGACATCACCCTGACCGCCCGGGCACACGACCGAACTGAAGAGTATGGGAATACCCACATCATCGAGCTGATAAACGTTAAAGCCGTGGTAGCTACCGGCAACCATCTTGTCGTCGGCAAATGCCATGTCCGTGTTGGAAAAACTCAGAAGCGGCGAACGCTCACCCCATTCCGTGTTCTCATTGTTCTGGTCGTCTGCGTCCTCTTCCGCCTCCTCGTCCGAGTCAGGATCGGGCTTAGCGGGAGGCAGGCCGGCAGGATTATCCGGATCGAAGAAGCCCGGCGGCTTCGGCAATACGGCGATCAGTTCCATATTCATGATCGCCTGGCCCGCATCCGAAAATCCGGCAGAAAGACCTGCGCGCGCATCAGTAGAGAGGCTCGCGAGCATCGCGTTCATGCGCTCGATTTCCTGCGACTGGTCATTGGTCACATCGTTGACGAACTGGAACAGGACCGGGTCGTACGCCGAACCGGGCTGCTCAAGTAGTTCCTCAACCATTGTCACGGCACCTTCGTGATGGGCGATCATCAACGTCAGGAATAACCGATCGAATTCCGTCCCTTCAAGCTCGGCAAGGCGTGCCATGTTCTCCGGGCTCGCCATACCAGCCATCACGTGCGACATATGCATTGCCGAATGCGCCGTCGTCTCGGGAACAGCTTCGCCACGGTCGGAGAGCCATCCGTCCATAAAATCGATCTCATCGACCTGCGATGCATCGATGCGCCCAGCGACATCGCGGAGCTCCTGGTTGTTGGTCCGGTCGCTGACGAGTTCCGCCATCTGCACCGCCTGGTTGTGATGCGGAATCATGTCCTGCATGAACTTGACGTCGTCCGGCGAGTAACTGTTGCCGGCGATCTCGATCGCTTCCTCAGCAGACAGGTCCCGGCCGTCTTGCCCGGGTGCGCCCGGCTGGACGATGGGTACGTCCTGGGCAGTCGCGAGGCCGGCATAACCGACCAAAATAAGGCTCGAAATGTGGCGCACGAGTGTTTCAGATGTAAAGGACATGGGATTGCTCCTGTCAGCAATTCTTGTGTAATGGGGCGGTGCCCCTTTTCTGATCGCCAATCTACCAAATCGGCGGGGAGAATGTGCAGGGAAAGCAGGGTGCCATCGGTGCAATGGCGTGCAGGGAGTAAAACGTGTGTAAGCTTAACCAGATAGCAACTGACGCCTTACTGGAAATCCCTGGAAATCGACTCTTCCCAAGTCTTTTCCCGGTACATCTCGCCGTCAACCAGCAACCAGCGGTGAAATGTCAGGTGGAAGTCGTCGTAGTTGCTCCGGAATTCGACCGTCTGCTCGAATTCGAGTGTCCTGTCTTCCAGTTCATGGGTCAGCTTGTAGCGCCCGGTCACAGACGTATCCGCAGGTTTACCATCATTGGTGCGATGCTCGATCGCTTCCTCAAAACGCTCGATACCCCAGGGGCGCTTCATCGCACCTGAATTGGTGGCAAAACCAAATGCATCCCCGGTTTCCGGATCGACATCGATCGACGTGATGGCAGCATAACCTGTGATGTTGCCGGCATCGATCGTTTCGTAACCGGGTAGGTGCGGCACCGGCACCGGGTCTTTGAAGACCGGAGTTCCTGCACCACCAGGCGACACAACCGGCAGTTCTACCACCGAACCGTTTTCCCCGCCTAACGAAAGCGTAGTCGTGACCGGTTCCCGGGTCGGCCATAACATCGGCCACATCGAGTTACTGACAGCAACCCGAATTCGGTGACCAGCCGGGAACACCCAGGACGTCAGGTGCATCTCAATATCCAGCTCGAATATCTCGCCCGGCACGACGTCCTCGGGTTCCCGCGAAGAATGTCGGTGCGTGCCGTTAAACCCGGCGCCCGCAACCTGGGTCACCTGCCCGTCGGGAGCGACATCAGAAACCCTCACGACCCAGTTCGCGCGGGTCGCATCAGCCGACACCAGGAGCTTCGCCATGGGTCGACCCAGTATTTCTAGCGATGCCTCGAGCGGCCGACTCTCGTAGACGAGACTGTCGATATCCATCGACTGTTGGTCGGGCAAGACGCTGCCCCACCACATAGTCGGCCCACCTCCGGCCAACCCGACCGACGCCTTGAACGTCATCTCATGCACGTTGGCGGATGCCGGTTCCGTCGATAGCGTGTGGTCGTCGTGCAGCGCCCATTCCCGACGGTCGATACGTTCGATTGGCCATCCATTCTCCCAGCGCCAGAATCCGGGTATGGATTCGATAGCCGGATTGGGTTCGTGGTAATTGCGAACGTAGACAGCAAAATCGGGCTCATCGAGAATGCCAGTCTCTTCGCCTTTCAGCCATTGATCGAACCAGCGTACAGCCTCGTACCGCCACTCCACCTGTGGAGAGGGCCAGGCGTTGTGCGGAAAATAATGATCCCAGGGTCCGATCATGGCTTTGACGGGTGCCTCGACATGCTCAAGCATGCGCGGGAGGCTGTTACGATAGCCGTCATACCAGCCGCCGATGTGGTAACCCGGAACCCTAATTTTATCGTATTGCCCACGGGCAGAGGCACGATCCCACCAAGGGCCGTCCCGCTGCTGCCGCATGTACGCGTACACGCTGGGTTCGACGTCAAACCGATTCCGTGCCCACTCGTCATCCAGGATGAATTCCGGTGCACCTGGTATCGCGTTAGACAGATCATGGCTCATCATCCAGGAATCAGTGTGCATGATGCCGTCCATGTAATGCACATCTTCCTGGTACAGGTACTCGGTGGCCATCACAGCGACGAACGCTTTCATGGCCGGCGGATTGCGCATCGCCATCTGAATCGAATTGAACCCGCCCCACGAAATGCCGAACATGCCAACGTTTCCGCTTGACCATGGCTGCTTCGACAGCCAGTCGAATACGACCTCACCATCGTCCAGCTCGATGTCCGAATACTCGTAGGGAATCACACGGCCTTCGCTGTTGCCGGTGCCGCGAATGTCGACGCGGGCGACAGCGTACCCCGCGTCCATGAAATAGCTGTATAAAGAATAATTCCTGCTTCTCGATTCGTCTTTTCGATACGGCAGGTACTCGAGCAAGACCGGAAAACCATCCGAATCGGCAACGCCATTCGGAAGGTAGATATCCGCCGCCAGCCGAACGCCGTCCGGCATTGGAATCCATACCTCAGTGTACGGTGCCGTATCATCCTCGGATGCACCGCAGGCCGCTACCAGAGCCAGCACGATAGCCGGGGCCACTTTCTTCGCAATCAACCGCATTAATCCAGTCACCGGCATCCCCTCTTAACCGAAGAACTACGCATCGTGCATAAGGACTGGCACGTGAGCAAGGTGTCAATTGTCACCAGCACTGCACCACGGGACTTGCAGAGTGCACTGGCGGTGCTCAGAATGGACGCTGGCCAACTGGCCAGCCAGACTCAACCAGATAATCGTGGAAAAAACTATGAAAAAAATTCTGTTCGTTTTGCTAGCCACCGCCGTTTCTGCAACCCCGGCCATGGCTGCTTTGGAAGCCGGAAACGCCGCACCACCGTTCGAGGCCAGTGCCTCGCTCGCAGGTGAACCGTTCGATTACTCGCTCGCCGATGCACTGTCGAAAGGCACCGTCGTGGTCTATTTCTATCCGTCCGCATACACGCGGGGTTGCAATATTCAGGCACACGAATTCTCCACCAACATGGATAAGTTCGCCGCTGCCGGGGCAAGTGTCATCGGTGTTTCACTCGACAATATCGAGCGCCTGAATGACTTTTCAGCAGATCCCGAGTACTGCGCGGGCAATCTTGCTGTTGCCTCCGACGAATCGGGGGAAATCGCGGCGTCGTTCGACATCAATGTGAGAGAAGGACGCGAAGGCTCCAAGGACACCCGCGGCATTGAAATCGGTCATGGATTCGCGGAGCGAACTACATTCATCGTGACATCCGATGGCAAGATCGCTCAGACGATCGGCGGCGTTTCGCCGATGGAGAATGTCAGGCTGTCCCTGGAAACCGTACAGCGCATCCACGAGGACGACTAGTCAATATGCAGGCCCGGCGCTCCCGAAAGCCTGTGAGGCTCAAACAAGGAACCAGGGTGTTCGGTAGCTGCCAGGCTCAATACCGACCCGGCGAGCCGGCCGGCAGCCGCCGTCCAAACAGTTCGGCGACGAGACCACCATCAACATAGGGGGATAAGAATGAAGACGTTCATCAGGCTGGCCACGGCTGGTTTTCTATTTACAATATCGGGAATCGCGGCCACCGAGGACGCGGACATGAGTTTTTTTCTCACCAGTGAGGGACCAGGAGACTGTGCCAATATTGGTGGTCTCAACGGCGCGGACGAACAAAGCCAGAAGCGAACCGAGGAAGGAGGTGCTGGCGGAAGAACCTTGCGCGCAAACCTGAGCGCAACCGGCGGGAACGGACAAGG
>CAZWEW010000007.1:0-2563 GCA_964633055.1 uncultured Woeseia sp.
AGTTTTTTTCTCACCAGTGAGGGACCGGGAGACGGTGCCAATCTTGGTGGTCTCAACGGCGCGGACGAACACTGCCAGATGCTTACCGAGGCAGCAGGTGCCGGCGGAAAAACCTGGCGCGCGTACCTGAGCACCAGCGGCGGGGATGAACTGGTCAATGCGCGCGATCGAATTGGCGAAGGCCCCTGGTACAACGCGAAGGGAATCATGGTTGCCGAAAATGTGGAAGACCTGCACAGCGATAACAACAAGCTGAGCAAGACACATTCCATCAGCGAGACCGGCGAGGAAATCAATGGCCGGGGTGACAGCCCAAACCGTCATGACATCCTGACGGGCTCAGATCTGATGGGCAATGCTTTCTCTGACGGAGAAGACCATTCCTGCGCTGACTGGACCACCAATTCGTCAGACGGCAGCGCGCAGGTCGGGCATCACGACCGCACCGGTGGTGGCGCCAATCCGACGTCCTGGAATAATGCACATGCGTCACGTGGTTGCGGCCAGTCAGACCTGCAGGGTACGGGCGGCGACGGTCTCTATTACTGCTTCGCGATCGACTGAATCGTCCTGACGTCGAACGTTACCGTGAACAACCATTCAATGAACAATGTGGTTCTTTTCTCCCGACACGAGCCGGTATTTGACGAGTACCAGACGCCCGCCGAGAAATGCATCGACGGCCAACCAACTCAGCGTACATGGCATCACTTCACAAGCGAGGACGAAAAATTCTTCTCGGGCACCTGGGAAGCGGAGCCGGGTTGCTGGCGCGTCGATTACACTGAGAACGAGTTTTGCCAGATTCTCGAGGGTCACTCGATTCTCCGTGATGCCTGCGGAAACGAAATGGACCTGAAGGCGGGCGACAATCTCGTAATACCTGTGGGCTTCAAGGGTGAATGGCAGGTAGTTGAAACGACGAAAAAGATTTACGTTATTTACGAACCATGAAGATACCCGGTGGTCAGCGACAATTCCTGATTGCGATCGTGACACTGTTCACGCCCGCTCTGGCAAACGCGGAGACGACGTATGTTGTCGCCGCTGGCCTAATCGATACACTGAATGAGAAATACATCGAGAATCCGGTCGTCGAAATCGAAGGCCACCGAATCGTTTCAGTAACAGAAAACGGCTCTGCTCCGAATGGGGCCGCCGTTATCGATCTCAGCGACTCGACGCTGGTCCCGGGCCTGGCTGATGTCCATGCCCATCTCGGCTGGTATGCGTCCGACACCAATTATTCTTTTCTGGGTGTATCACACACCGACGAGGCTGTTCGGAGCGTCATAAACGCGAAAGTGCTGCTGAACGCCGGCTTTACGATGGTGCGCAGCACCGGTTCAAATGGCTATGCAGACGTCTCGGTACGCAATGCAGTCGATGAGGGACGGATTCCGGGACCTCGGCTCAAAGTGTCGGGTCCCTCACTCGGCATCACCGGCGGTCATTGCGACCAGAATCTGCTTGCCTCGCAATGGGAAATGAAGGGCGAAGCAATCGCCGACGGCCCATGGCAGATTCGGGAACAGGTGCGTGAACACCGAAAGTATGGTGTCGACCTGATTAAGTTCTGCGCAACCGGTGGAATACTGAGCAAAGGTACGACCGTGGGCGGACGTCAGTACACGCTGGAGGAAATGCAGGCCATCGTCGACGAAGCCCACATGCACGGCCTCACAGTTGCCGCTCATGCGCACGGTCCGGAAGGTATTCGATTCGCTATTGAAGCCGGGGTCGACTCGATCGAGCACGGCAGCCTGATTGACGACGAAGGCATTGCGATGGCTGTCGATAAAGGCACGTTTCTGACACTCGACATCTATACGTCGGAGTATCTCGTTTCCGAAGGCGTGAATGTGGGTTTTCTGCCGGAAATGCTGGAGAAGGCCAAGGTGGTTAATGACCGGCGCTACGAGATTTTCAGACGGGTCGTCGAGGCTGGCGGCAAAGTGGTCTTCGGCACAGACTCCTCGGTTATCCCGCACGGCACCAATGCGATTCAGTTCTCTCGTATGGTTGAAAACGGCATGTCCCCCATGCAGGCCATTCAGTCTGCGACGACGGTAGCGGCGACGCTAATGCGTTGGGAAGGTCTGACAGGCGCCATCGCACCAGGATATTTCGCCGACATTATCGCGGTCCCGAAAAATCCGCTTGATGATGTGTCGGCGCTGGAGGATGTCGTCTTCGTAATGAAGGACGGTATTGTGTACCGTCATGACTAAATCCTGCTAAACCGGAACATCGGAAAATCCTGATGGGCAAAAAGAATGCGTTGACGGCAGAAACTCGAACGGTGCAGGCACTCGGCCAGATAGAGGAATCGACGGGCGGCATTTCTCCAGCCATTTATCCGTCCACTACATACGTCCGCGATGGCAACTACGAACTCCGGAACCCGGACCACAGCTACGGCCGCGACGAGAACCCAACCTATGACGTGGCGGAGAACATTCTCCGTGACCTGGAAGGCGCCGCCGATTCCTTGCTTTTCAGCTCCGGCATGGCGGCCGCAATGGCGGTGATCCAGTCAATGGAACCCGGCGATCACATCGTT
>CAZWEW010000007.1:2573-32716 GCA_964633055.1 uncultured Woeseia sp.
CGTTGCACCCAACGTCATGTACTGGGGCCTGCGTAACTGGTTGACTCGTTTTTGCGCGCAGTGGGGCATCGCGCTGGATCTTTTTGAGTCGTCGAATCCGAACTCACTGGCGGCAACAGTCCGATCCGGCGAGACAAAATTGGTGTGGATTGAATCACCCTGCAACCCAACCTGGGACATCATCGACATCGCGGTGGCAGCGGACATAGCGCACGAAGCAGGGGCGCGGCTTGCTGTTGACTCCACGGTTGCAACGCCAGTGCTGACACAACCAATCAGACTTGGCGCCGACATTGTCACGCATTCAGCGACAAAGTATCTCAACGGACATTGCGACGTCGTCGCGGGAGTGACGCTCACCGCGAAAGACGATGAATTCTGGGGAAGGGTGCGCGAGGTCCGGCTCCACGCAGGTGCGATCCTCGGCACGCTGGAAGCATGGCTACTGCAGCGAAGTTTACGAACGCTCTTTCTGCGCGTACACAAAGCGAGCGACTCGGCGCTGACGATCGCACAGCATTTTTCAGGCCACCCGAATCTGTCGGCTGTTCTTTACCCCGGGCTACCGGATCATCCCGGCCATGACGTGGCTTGCCGCCAGATGAGCGGCGGATTCGGCGGCATGCTCTCAATTCGCGTGAGATCCGACTACGACGATCCGCTGAATGTCGTTAAACGATGCAAACTCTTCAAGCCCGCCACATCGCTTGGCGGCACGGAAAGCCTGATTGAGCATCGCTATTCGATCGAGGGAGAAAACAGCCCAATCCCGAAAGATCTTCTTCGTTTGTCGATTGGGCTGGAATCTGTGGGAGACCTGATCACCGATCTCGAGCAGGCGCTCAGTGGTGCCGGATGATCCGGCTGCTGAGAATCACAGCGCTGATTCTTGCCGGCGAAATGATTTACGCCCTGCCATTTCATACGCAGCGATTTTTTCGGCCAACCTTGCTCGAAGCCTTCGACATCAGCAACACGCAGTTGGGCGACATGTTTGCCGCATACGGTGTCACTGCCATGTTCTCTTATCTTGCAGGCGGACCCTTCGCGGACCGGTACTCGACGCGCGCATTAATCTCGATATCGCTCGTACTGACGGCGGCAGGTGGCTTGTACATGGCAACGTTCCCTGAAGTCTGGGCGATGTCAACGCTGTATGCTTACTGGGGAATCACGACGTCATTCCTGTTCTGGGCGGCTCTGATAAAGGCCACCCGTGAATGGGGCGGCGAATCATCTCAGGCTACTGCATTTGGCATTCTCGATGGTGGCCGTGGCCTGGCTGCCGCCATGTTTGCTGCCGTTGGTGTCGGCATCCTCGTGTTCTACCTGCCGGAACAGGCCAGCCTTGTCACCGACGAGGCTCGTCGCGAGGCTTTACGCAGCATAATCCTCTATTACACGGCCCTCACGCTGGGGTGCGCCGGCATCATCTGGTACCTCTTGCCACACGACAGCTTAACGGTCAGAGTACGCCGGAATCCGTTTATCGAACTGCCAAGTATAATTCGCAGGCCGCTCATCTGGGCACAGGCTGGCGTCATCATCTGTGCTTACTGTTGCTACAAAGGGTTGGATAACTATGCCCTGTACGCTGTGCAAGCACTCAACATGAGCGAAATCGACGGCTCGAAATTGGCGACCTATGGAGCTTACATACGACCGGTAGCCTGTATCATCGCCGGGCTTGTCGCCGATCGCTACGACACCGCACGCTCAATCCTGGCACTGTTCGCGATATCCCTGGTGGCCTATAGCGTGCTGTCGTTTGCAACGACTGACAACGTGTCGCTCTACGTCATCTATTTCAACATGGTCGTGACGTTTTTTGCGGCGTTCGCGTTTCGCGGAATCTATTACGCGCTGCTCGAAGAAACCCGCACACCTAGGCAAATCACCGGCGCATCCGTTGCCGTGATTGCCTTCGTCGGGTACACGCCCGAAATTTTCTTTGGCCCAGTCACGGGGCGCATTCTCGATGCAAACCCCGGTGTAGTCGGGCACCTGAATTTCTTCAAATTTCTGTTTGCTGTCGCCGCGGTCGGCATCGTCGTGACCTTAGCGCTAATTCGATTCAACAGACAGTCGATCGAGCACGTACAACCCGCATAAGAATGGCCAGAACAACGTCAACACACCATTTCGTCGTCGTCGGCAAAAAGGGGTATATTCGCGCATGACATGGGCGACCTGAAGCGATACGAACGGCATGACATTGCCACACATACGGACGGCAACCCGGACGGCAAGGGTATCAGCGGCTTCCTGGCCGACTGGTACAGGACAGAGCCGCACGGTGTCATCGCGAAACCGCAGCGACAGGTACTTGCCGAGTTCTTTACATCGATGCTCGTGCTATCGGCCAAATTCAAGTATGAACCCGTTATCAGCTTACCCAACTACCTGTACTGGTTCGACGACGAATGGTCATTGAGCCTGGTCGGGCCACATGAATGGTCCTATGAGCGGCGCGCCGCATTTGCCGGCACATGCATCCTGCAGCAGGACATGACCTGGACGATCGAGCCTTCCGAACTGTTATCGAAAAAGAATGATGTGTCCGATGCGGTCGCGCGGTTTTACGACGGCTTTGCGCATTTTCTCGATACCGATCTGACGCTCGAGGAAATCCTGCCGTTCTATGTGGGGAATATGACCTACTACCCTCGCCTTTTTTCCAGCGGGCTCGCCCGTTCCATTCGCGGCACGATTGTTCTCGGCGGCCAAGGTCATACCCGTTGCAGCGACTGGCAGCTACTACTGCCGGGACTGGAGCGCGCACTGCTGGTTAGAAACGGCTGACCCATTTTAGGTTATCGCTACGCCCTGACAACAAGGCGCCCAATTCACCGTATACGCTGGCCAGTGAAACAATTGAGGCCGGGATATTTATGTGCCCACCGACTCCATCTGTCCCTGGATCAATTCACCTTCCATGATCACAGCGTCCGGCATCAGCGTGTAAATCGTCTTCGGATTCACCTCGAACAGGTTCTCGGGCAACACGACGAAATCTGCAGACTTGCCGGACTCGATCGAGCCAATTCGATCCTCCATTCGCAACTGATAGGCCCCATTGATCGTGAATCCCCTGATCATGTATTCGAGCGGCAGTTTTTCTGATGCGGGCCCCTTGAAGGCCTCCGGGTCCTGGTCTCCCGAAAGCATGATGTCCGGATATTGGCGCGTGTGGCCAACCTGTATGCCCAGAAATGGCGACAACACGTCGAGTCGCCAGTCGTCACTCGAAAAGGTGACGTTCGCACCGGAGTCATACAAAGGTCGCACAGGATAGGACTGGTGTGATCGCTCCGGTCCGAGGCCGGCGAGCGCCGGATCCGGCGAATCGATCCCATGCCACCAGGCCGTGAAGTTTGCGCTAACACCAAGTTCCGCAAATCGCTCACGATCACCCGGATGGATGTTCTGCAGGTGAGCCATCGTGACGCGTGGATAGAAGTCATCTCCCACCGTGGTCCGTGCCATTTCGACGCCTTCCAGCACCACGTTAACCGCAAAGTCGCCGATGGCGTGAATGTGAAGATCAAACTGCGCTTCGTGCAACTCTATTAACCAATCGTGGAGCTCTTCGGGCGTCAGTGTCGTGTTGCTTTCATAGTCCAGATCGTCCGTAAAGGGCTCGAACATCGCGCTGGACCGGTTTTCGTGTATGCCGTCCATGAACAGTTTGATCGTATTAAATTGCAGGCGCTCACCACCATATGCCTCGCGGAATCGTCGCATCTCTGCAACGGCATGCGCCCGACGCGCCGGGACTGACACCATGTAGGTACCTTCGTAGCGAATCGGTAATTCGCCCGCTTCTTCCAGGTCGTAGAGCAACTGGTAAACGGCATCGCTGTAATCAAGATTACCGCCGTCATATAGGGTCGTTACACCGCGCATACTCAGGTACTGCAGGAACTCGCGAACACTGGCGTTATGAATGTCCTCGTTGATTTCGAAAACCTGGCCAAAAAATTGCCAGCCAGCACCTTCCTTGAGCCATCCGGTGAGGCGGCCATCGTCATCACGTTTGTAGATCGCAATCGGGAAGCGCGGGTCCTCGGAATCCTCGTCGACGCCAAGTACTTCTAGCGCGCGCGAGTTAAGCCAGTAACTGTGCCAGGAGCTACTGGTCAGCCAGACCGGCCGATCAGGAAAGATCTCATCGAGCTCGCGACGATCCGGTCCCACTGGACCATCGACATAGGTAATAACTGGCCAGCAACAACCACGAACCCAGTCTTCACCCGGATTGTCCTCAGCCCAGATGCGGAGTTCTTCGAGAAATGCTTCCCGGTCAGTCTCCACGAATCCGGCATTGTACTGCTCAATGCCGTAGAGGCCCGGATGGGTGTGCCCGTCGACAATGCCAGGAATGACCATGCGGCCACCCAGATCGGTTGCATTTTCAGCAGCGTACGCTGCCGCACCGGCATTACTGCCAACGTATACGAAATCACCTTCTCTAATTACAGCGGCTTCTGCCCAAGGCTGGTTTTCGTCCACGGTGTAGATTTGTCCATTCGTCAGCACCCAGTCTGCCATTGGCATACTGGTGTCTTCCGCACATCCGAACAACGGCAGGAAGAAAAGGATTACATTCTTGGGTTTCATCACCACTCTCCTTTGGCAGATACATCACGGCGCATGCGCTCGAAACCGAAAGCTTCCCGCGCCGCGAGATAAACGGGGTCTGTTTCCGTTCTTCCAAGCAAAAGGTCTGCCGAGATGACGCCGTAGCCCAGCGACCCCTTGGCACCGACGCCCGACATGCCGCCGACGATGATCAGGTTCGGGTCCGGGTTGCCATCTGGCATCAGCGCCGTGGTCACGTATGGCACCTCGCTTTCGGTCAGCGAATAGACGCACGAGTATCCGGCATAAAAATGCAATTGAGCTTCTGTGAAATCCGTATCGAGGAGCGCGAGATGATGCAGTAACGCATCATATGACCAAGCGACCTCCTCGTCAGTCAGTGATTGCTGCCAGACCCTATCCATATCTTTGATATCCGTACGCTGGTAATGCCCGCCGATCTTGATGACGGGCGCACCACGCTCGCTATAGCCCTCGATCATCGAGAACGATCCACTGGCCCGCGTTTGAAGCGTGCTGTTAATCGCCGGAAACAGGTCAATGAGGCCCCGCTGTTCCGACGCTGACAGAACGTTCCAGAAACCCGGTTCGACCTCGAAGAATGCAAGAAAAACCCGTTGTGGCGTGATCAGGTGTTCGAATTCAGGGGCGACATCCTTCAGCAAAGCTCCTGTATAGGGGCCCGCAGCACTGACCACTTTCGGGGCTTCGAGAATATGCGAGACACCCGTCTCCAGATCGCTGATCACAAGCCTGAAACCTTCCTCTGTCCTGGACAGTCCGGTCACACGCTTGTCATATGCGACGTGGCCGCCAGCGTAAATCGTGCCTCGATGCAACGCCGTGATGACCGCTCCTGGGTTGATCGTCCCAGAATAATCCTTGTATTCGCGGATAATATAAGCGTCATCGGGCAATCGAAGGCCGAACAGCGATTCCGCCTCGGCGCGTGTCTTCGCGATCCTGATCGGATCGGATTGTTCCGACAACCACCGTTGACGATCCAACCCGGAGATGTGTCGCACATAATTCACCGGTGATGTGACGTAAACGTCGTCCATGCTTGTCGAATCACCGTTTTCGTTAAGGACGGCGATGAGTGTTTTCATCTCCGACACGGTACGGTTATGCATGTAACCCCATATGTCTCCTGGCGGTCCGAGGCTTCTCGAGATTCGCGCATCACCGAAGCTGGAGCCTTGCGTGTAGATTTCACCTTGCATCTCGAGGAGCAGCACATTTTGTCCTTCCCGCGCCAGCTGCCAGGCCGTGCTGCTGCCCATCAGGCCACCACCGATCACCACAACGTCCCAATCGCCGTCGAGATCCAACTGTGCCACCGCAGGCGAGCTGGCCAGCTGCAACAAAAGGCACCAGGTGCCAAACACGCGAGCCATCATTACATCTCCCTTTCCTGAATTTGCCAACCAGCACTCCTAGAGTCCAAGATAGACGGCGTGCTCGGTTGCGGCAAATCCGATGGCCGAGAATACGGGGGGCTGGACCTAAAACAACTGATCGCATGTGTTGATTTAGCGTCACTAACATCGACCACCGGGGCTGGCCAGAATACGTTTCCCTGGTATCTGTCAAATATAGCCCTGCGTTTGCAGCAAACGGCGAATAACGACATTCTTCCAACCAGACCGACACATACCTTCACCCGGAGTATCTTCATGCAGCGACGCCTATCGAGTTTGACGACAATTTTCGCAGCACTGATTTCGAATGCGGCACTGGCTGCGCCTGACGTCATCGTCGTTAATGGTGACGTTTACACGGTCGACTTCGCTGCGCCGAGAGTCGAAGCATTCGCTGTCGAAGACGGCAGGTTCACAGCGGTCGGCCGTAACGCAGATATCCGCAACATGGCGGGCGTCAACACTCGCATAATCGATGCAGGCGGCAACACCGTGCTGCCTGGCCTCATCGACGGCCATGCCCACGTCAGCGGCAACTCCCCGGCTGTTGCGGGGGTAGATCTCTCCTACGTCGTCGAAAAAGACGACTGGCTACAGCTTATTGAAGAAGCGGATGCCCGAATGCCCGAAGGCGAGTGGATGACCGGTGGCTACTGGGACCATACGCTGTCCGACGCCGAATTCCCGACCAAAGAATTGCTCGACGAGGTCGTGCCCGACCGGCCGATCTTCCTGAATCACATCGACGGTCACTATGCCTGGGTCAACTCCCTGGCACTAGATCTTGCGGAAGTTACCGCGGACACGCGCGTCCCGCCGGGTGGCGAGATCGTCGTCGACAAAGACACAGGTGAGCCAACCGGCATACTGCTCGAGACCGCGATGGGTGTGGTAAGAGGAATCATCCCTGAAAGAAGTGAGGTACAGCGGCGACAGGGTCTCGCGGAGATGTACCAGATCGCCAACAGCTTTGGAATCACTGGTCTGCACCAAATGGGCGGACTGGAGGACTACCTCTACATCGTCGAACAAGGCGATCCCACCATGAGAGTCTGGTACGGACAGCGCGGCCCGACCGGCGCAGTAGCTGCCTACGATGAACATGTACAGCAGATCCTCGACCTACAGGCCAAGACCAAGCAACGCGTCAACGACACCGGAAAACAGGAAACTTCGGGTCCCTTGCTTCACGTCGGCTACGTCAAATTGATGAATGACGGCGTGCTGTCGGCGCACACCGCCGTCCTGCTCGAAAGCTATCGTGATCGCGAAGGCTGGATGGGCGAGTACATCACCGAACCGATCGATCTCGCGACGCAGGTCGACGAAGTTACCCGTGCAGGATTGCCTGTTGCCATTCACTCGATCGGCGATGCAGCCGTTCGTGCATCACTAGATGCCTTCGAGACGGCGAAAGGAAATCCGGTACCTCACCCGAATCGCATCGAACATATCGAACTCGCACACGAAGATGACGTCCTGCGTTTCGCTGAACTTAACATTGTTGCATCGATGCAGCCGAATCACGCGACAAACGCCATTGGCTATGTGCCGCTTCGCGTTGGCACGCACAGGGAAGACCGCGCCTACGTCTGGCGATCGATGCTCGATGCGGACGTGACGCTGGTCTTTGCCGCTGACTATCCAACGTCGCCGCTGAACCCTCTGGTGCAGATGGCCGATGCGATGTTCCGCGTCAGTCCATTTGGGTTCCACAATAACGAGCCCTGGCATCCGGAGCAGGCGTTGACGTTCGAGGAGGCACTGCACGCATACACGATGGCCGGCGCCAGTGTGAGCGCATGGGGAGACGAAATAGGCTCGATCACCGAAGGTAAGTGGGCGGACTTCGTCGTACTGGACGGCACGGTGCCAGCGCCGATGGGCATCAGCTTCCGCAATCTGGTTGTGGAGCGAACCTACTTCGCCGGCCGCGAAGTCTACGCGAATCCATAGTAAAAAATGGGGTTAGAGCAATGCTCTGGCCCCCGGGGTTTTTGCTAATCGTTCAGTCTATAGTTACATAGCTTTCCAGGCGCGCGACTTCGTCGTCGTCAACGTACTTGCCGATTTCGCGGCGGAACTGTTCCATGCTCGTGTACGGACGATATTCCTCAAATTCATGGATCATCCGGCTGGTAATGCCAGGAATGGTCGCAAAAGTTTCTTCGGATGATTTGTTCAGGTTCATCGGTACAAAGACATACTGTTCGAGACGTGCAACTTCCTCGTCATCAACGTACTTGCCTGTTTCGCGACGGAATTGCTCAAGTGACGTATACGGACGGTACTCCTCGAACTCATGTGTCATGCGGCTACTCATGCCCGGAATCAGCATGATGTCGTGCTCTGATGCTGTATTCAGGTTGATCTGGCGGAACAGGTGACCGTAAATTTCTTCGCGCTGGTTCTCGTCTGAAGCGGACGCCAGCACATCATCGAACTGGCCGGCGGTCAGGTACGGGCGTCCATCAATAACAGCCTGAACAAGTGCCACCGTCATGTGAGGTATGCCCGCAAGTTCATCAGCTTCGACAAGGTTGGGATCGACCAGCACGTCATTATTTCCGACCTGTGCGAGGGCAACACCGGATAGCGTTAACAGAGATACTGCTGCTACTTTCTTGATTAGTTTCATCTAGTTGACTCCTTTTACAACCAAAAACGGGGATACAGAATACTCCGAGGATTCTCGCTGACACTCGGTTTTCCGAGGAGCAAGCCCGAACGTTAGTTTCTGTTTTTGCGTACCTGCCGGTTGCCAACTACCCAGCCAGCGATCCCAGATTGCAAGACAGGTACCGAAATTTGTGTCGCGATGAATAACTTCGCTTGAGTGATGAAGCTGGTGCTGCGCCGGGCTGATGAACTGTTTTTCAAATCGACCAAAACTCAGCCAGATATTTGAGTGCCGGAGGTTTGCGCCGACCATATTGAACAGGAAACCAAGTGCATCCACGCCAAGAATATCGAGAGCCGTTAGCTGGCCCCCAAACTGATAGACGAAAACGCCGCTTATCAGGCCGAACACCAGGATTCCCCGCGCATAGTAAAGACAGATTTCGACCGGATGCACACGGTGGAGCGTCAATGGTGTAAGCGTTGTCGCGCTATGATGGACCGTGTGAACGCGCCACAATAATGGGATCTTGTGCATTGCAACATGCAGTAGGAATCGTGACAGATCTTCTGCAACAAAAAACACAAGTGAATACACCACAGCAATCGTGAACCAAGGTAGCGTCGATGTGCTGGCTGTTCCGAATTCTCTTTGCAGCACGAGTGCGACTCCCATGGTCACTGCCAGCTGCGCACTAACGAACAGCGTCGCCAAAATTGCTTTAACGCCACAATTCGCGACGAACCACTTCAAATCTATGATCGTCGACGGATTCAGCCAATACCGCTTAGACAGGAAAACGCGACGCAGAAATCGTAGGTTGATCGTTCGTCCTTGCAATCGAAGCACAAGGATCGCTAAAACAACGCTCGACAGGATGCTAAGCCAAAACAGGCGGCTAGCTGGATCTACCACGAAAAAGGTCGACGCGATCAGGTTGTCAAAGAGGGCACTCATTCCGTCATCCATGATTTCAGAACCGATACTGAAACCCAAGCTTGTAGACCTGCGGGGCCGTCGGTCGTGCACCGATTGGTCGACGTGAAACTATTTCTCGCTCGTCAGTCACGTTTTCCACGACAGCCCGAAGCAGCCATGCGTCGTTAATCGACCATGACGCAGACACATCGATGATCGTGTAGTCCGGCGTAAATAGTCCCGGCGTCAGATCGCCGTGCCCAGCCTGTTCCCGCATTTCGCTCACGTGTTTGGCCGTGACCACCGCGGAAAACCGGTCATTTTCCAGGCCAATTTGGAATCGCGCTGCGTGCTCAGGCAAATAGGGTAACTGGTCTCCCGAGACAACGCTGCCCCACTGCGGAAAATCAGACAGAAAGCTGTCCTGGAAAGCAGATTCGGTATAGGTGTATACGAACGCTATTGGAAGGCTCCAGCCTGCAGCAAAGTCGTGCACATAGTTAACATTCAGTTCAGCACCCGCGATCTGTACATCCCCGGCGCTAAACTCTTCGCCCGGCCCGCAAACGGAGTCCGAAACGCGACAACGACCGATCAGATTGCTGTAGTCACTGAAGAACCCGATCGCCTCAACATACAAGTCTTTCTTACTGTATCGAAGCCCATACTCGTAGTTGACGCTCTCTTCCGAATCGACTTCGTTACCGGCCGCGGGCGCAGCAGGAGAAAATCCGCCATGAATGCCGCCGAATATCGCCCATGCATCGGACCATTGAAACAGTATCCCGGCGCCAGGAAGCACCACAGTCTCATCATTAGCAGTGATTTCACCTTTCAGGAAATCATCGAATTCACGCTGTATGTCTTCGACCCGGACACCGATATTCAAAGTCCAACTATCCCACTCGATTTCATCATTGATGAATGCGGCAATGGCATCCGTCCTGCCTGCATTGAGGGCCTTCTTGGTCCGGTTCTCGATTCCATCGAATACGAGGCTACCGGTCACCATCTCATAGCCGCGTTGACGATGATCCCGCTCGACGTAGTCGTGGTGGAAACGAATGCCCGCTGATAGTTTGTGAGCCGTCGATCCGATATCAATCACGTAGCTCGCCGCAATCTCGCCCCCCTGTGAACCGTATTCACGATTGTTGTTTGTTACGTCAATCAACTGGTCCGCCGCATCGCTGGAATCGATCTCACCCCGAAGAAGGGCAATCTCCGTCGTAAATATGTCCGGCCGGGCGATAACTAAATTGGCAGGTGGGCCGCTGATAAGGCCGTCAAACTTGTTCCAGGATCGTTCGAATCGGTTGATGTATGCATTGGCCGAGAAATCCCAGCCCGATTCGAGCTCGATCGAATAAAGAACGTGAGCTTGCGTATGTTCAGACTGGAACTGATCAAGCTGGCTCGCCGAATATCGACGATCCGGCGTAGCGGCGATGTCTTCATCTGTGATTCCGAGGTAGGTCTCATCCGAAACTTCATCGGCAAATCCGAACTTGACCTGCAGTTCCTGTTGTACCAATGAAGATGCGTCAGAGCGCCAGCCCAATTTCAGGTTGGCATCGTTTCGCTCGAATCCGGTGGATCCGCCGCCATCGAGATCTTTAAAACCGTCTGCGCCGTAGCCCAGGACATCGACAAGAAATCCGAACTGGCCAATTCTGTCTCCGTAGCTGGCACGAAGCTTGTAATAGGCGTCACTGCCGAAGCTTGCGTCCAGCTGCCCCGCGCGTGACCGAGGCATCGCCGCGGATGCCAGGTTCATTGCACCACCAACCGTATGAGGCCCATGCCGGATGGATGATGGCCCCTTGATCACTTCGACGGCACTCATCCTGTTGACATTTGGCAGATAGTAGGCAGCCGGCGCAGAGTACGGTGCAGGAGCTATCAGGATGCCATCCTCCATGATAGTGATCTTCTGGCTGCGTTCCGCTGCTGCACCCCGAATGCCGATGTTAGGCCGAAGGCCGTAACCATCTTCGTACCGGAGATAGATGCCGGGGGAGCGCGTCAGCAGGTCAGTAATGTCCGTAGCGTCAAACTGCTGAATCTCCTGCTCGTCGATAAACGTCGCTGCACCTGGCAGCCGGCGGACCGCATCGCGACCTCCCGTGACAAGTACGTTGTCGAGCACCTCGTCTTCATCAGTTTCTTGCGCTGATACCTGGAATGCCGCGAACGAAGCAATAGATACTGCGGTTGCGCTCCAGAATGCGCGCGTTCGATCGATGCCTTTAGTCATTGTCGCCGCCCGCTCTATCCGGTAACTCCACGTCAACGATGACAATGAATTCAGTTCGTAAGCTGTCGGTAATTCGTTTCAGGATTCCGTGCAAGCTGCAGACAGGCACGGTCTGAATCGTTTCCGGATTTGCGGCGCTGTTAATGCATTCTGTATCCGTACCTGATTGCTCGATTCCCTCAAGTTGCTGGAGGAGTGGCGCATTCATCGAATCGATCAATACGATCGCGGCATCGATATTGGTCAGAAAGGCATCGTTGACGGATGAAAATCCTTCGGCCGCGATGATGTCATCAAATCCAAGACCTATCCCTCCCATCAGACCGTCGCGAAAACCGTGCAGATTCGCCCGGATATTGTCTAACGCGGCGTCACTGTAGGGCGATTCCGCAGCCGACGGGCAAGTCAGCTGGCTGCAGTCATTCTTGATACCGGTTGGAACGCCAAGCTTGGCGTCTTTCGTCTCAAGTTCGATGTAGAACAGTGATTCGGACAACGCTTGGAAATTCTCCGCGATGTTCTGCGGGTCGACGAAGTCCGAGCGAAAGTTGCCGCCCGTTGGTTGCCACTGATCGAGAAGCTGTGTAACGGACTGGTCCAGATCCGTCGCTAGCTCTAGGGCGTATTCGCACCTGAGCTGTTTGCGTTCGGTTTCCGGTCGTAGATCCCAGTCCGCGGTTTCGACAATTTGGACCGGACATGTATGCATCAGGTCATCATTGAAAAACAGATACTCCAGCGCATCCAGTCCGCGTTGATTAAACGAACGAGAATTGATATCGAACGTCGGGTCCTGGGTAAGTACCACAGCCTGGTCGATTGCACAGGTGCTGAGCGGGGAGCCAGAGAAAAATGAGTAAATACTATTTCTGATAGAGCCGCCGTTCGCTGTCGCCGGTCCAACAAGATACGCCTCTGCTTCCTGCCAATCGGACATTCCCGTTCGCCAGGCCTCGCGTGCTGAGTCGAGCATCACGGCCTCATCAACGGTTCCAATGCTCCCGCAATAGCTTGCAACCGGACCTGTCGGGCTGCTGATAGCAGCGGTGCTTGCTGCAAATCGCTGGTATGCAGGAAGAATCACGTTATCGACGTAGTTAGCCATCATGCCAACGAAGTCGAATTCGGAGTCTTCCGGAACCACACTACCGCCACCACCGCTATCCACGCATGCGGTCGCGCCCGCTATAGCGACAAGAACAATCTGTGGAGCAAGACTTCTGTTCAAAATACGTTCTCTTTATGCGCAAACGAGCGGGGCGCGTCATGGACGCGCCTCGCCCGGGTTGTTCGGCAGCCACCCTTGATCGGCTGCCTTACCAGTTACCAGTTGACGACGTTCTCGTTGTCGAAGCCATAAGTGTCATAAGTGACTTCGAGAATGTCGCGCGCAGCCAGCAAATCCGTCTCGTATTGAGCGACGCCACCAGCAAATGCAACGCCACCCTGTGTGCCATCGGCCAGCACTGGCCAATCACCCATGAGTGTGAGTACTTGCCGAAGGTTGTCGGTCGCGGTTGCATTGTCACGGAACGGGGAGAATGGGCTGAATTGCAATCCAATCGCAAATCCCTTCATCTCCCCCCAGTGTTTCGCCACGCTCTTGAAGTTGTCCAGGTCGGCGAAGGCACTGTTGGTCGTGTCATAGTTGCCCATGTCCGAAATCACATCATTGATGTAATGAATCGCTGTTGCCGCGTAGCAGTGCTCAAACGTCATGCCCGCAATCAGAATCTGTTCGTCCAGCGCCGTTTGCGCTTCCTCGGTCAACGTCCCCGCCGCCGCAGCGTTCTTCAGGATTTCCCGGCCCACCAGGTAAGCATCGAAAACGGTCTTCGTAAAGTCAGTGGGATTCGTGTTGCCTGCCGAACCTAGATCGCGTTTTGCACAGTTCGTCGACGCACCAAAGTTAAATTCGCTTCTGACGTCAATCAGGCCATCTCCATTGGCATCATTGAAGCCGCTGGCGAATTCCGGGCGACCGCCTTTACCCCCAATCTCTTCGTCGGCGTAGTCGTTATAATTACGTGCAGCACCAAAGTAGCCGAACGATTCATCCCAGTCATGTTCTGCTTCGGTGTACGTTTTGCCGTCCGCTAGCACCAACATATTCGAAAAATCAGTCTGAAAATAGTCATTGGTTGCTTGCGAAAATGTGACGGACATCAACAGGAATTTCTGGATGAGCTGTCGATAATCAATGCCCATCGCATCAATCGTCACGGTGTCGAGTGCCACTGAACCGCCTGTCACCGGAATCTGTGGTGTAACGTTGTCCGTCGCCTCAGCATCGAGCGCAGCAAACAGGAAATCGACATACTCAACGGGCAGCGGATCAGCATCTCCGCCGGCCCAGCCGAAAAACTCATCGTCGATCAGGCGGGAGGTTTCTCCGCCACCCACGCCGTCACCGCCGGCGATTTTCCCAACGAGGTCCTTACCACCCGAAATCGAACCATATGTCATGTTGCCAGTGCCGTCGTTGGGCAACAGAGGCTGGCCCACATCGAACGAAGAAACTATGCCATCAGATGCGGCACTATCGAAACGGAAGAAAAAGTTGAGATCGGATGCGACGTCACGCGTTGGGTCTTCGGTCAGCCCCACCATCGTATCGACGAGGTCGTTTATCAGGATATGACGCTTGGTCTGGCCCGTGTAGCTGACGGTATCGGCACCTTCACCGTCGGTATAGGCATAAATCAGCGGCAAAGGGTCACAGGCATCGCCCGCCCCGTCGACATCACCGTCCTCCTGGTCTGGATTTGCGTCATCGACACAATTATCGCCGCCGTCCGCAACACCGTCGCTATCGGCATCCGCCACAACAGGTGGCGGAGGCGGTGGTGGTGGCGGTGGTGGCGAACTACCGCCGCCGCCACATGCGGCCAACAAGGTCAAGACACTCACGAAAAAAGCAAACTTCCTTGTTAATTCGGACAAACGCTTCTCCGAAAATCCTACTTTGATCACAATCTAATTTCCTAATGGTTTGATGAAGTGCGCGAATGCTAATGCAAATCATTCTTATTCACAATAACTATTTGCGGACAATCCACGTTCAGGCGGGAGGACCGCCCCCGGGCCGTGATAATCGTTGCGTGAATCTCGCCCGGCGACTAAGTTAGGTGATATCAGTCGTCCACAACAATACTCAGGAGAGCGGCGATGAGAACCCCTAATGTTCGAGGAATTCCATTTACAGTTTTCCTAACGATAGCCGCGGTCGGTTGCCAGCGCAGCGAGCCCGAAGCGGTCGAGACAGCATCTGTCGAAAATGTGTCATCCGACGTCGCCTGGGTCGACGCCGAACGAATCATCAATGCGGATAGTCAACCACACAACTGGCTGGTACACGGCAGGACATGGTCGGAACAACGATACAGCCCGATAGACCAGATCAACGATGGCAACGTCACCGAACTGGCCCTGTCCTGGCATTTCGATCTCGACACGGCGCGCGGTCAGCAGGCCACGCCCATCGTTGTTGACGGCATCATGTACACCACCAGCGCTTGGAGCAAACTGCAGGTGCTGGATGCAAAGACAGGTCACCTCAAATGGCAATTCGATCCGGAAGTGCCAAGAGAATGGGATCACAATTCCTGTTGTGGCGTGCAGAACCGGGGTGTTGCCGTCTGGAAGGGTCGGGTTTACCTGGGCACACTCGACGGCCGGCTGATCGCGCTTGACGCGGAGACCGGAGACATTGACTGGGAAGTGCAAACGACCGACCGCAACCAGAAGTACTCGATCACAGGGGCGCCGCGCGTAGTTAGAGACAAAGTCGTCATTGGCAATGGTGGCGCCGAGTACGGCGTGCGCGGTTATGTCACGGCCTACGATACCGAGACCGGCGAGCAGGCATGGCGATTCTATACGGTGCCGGGAAATCCGGCGGAGGGATTCGAAAACGACACCATGGAGATGGCTGCCGAGACTTGGACCGGCGAATGGTGGTCGCAGGGCGGTGGTGGTACGGCCTGGGATTCACTGGCTTACGACCCGGACCTAAACCTTCTCTACATTGGCACGGGCAACGGCTCACCGTGGCCACGCGCGCTCAGGAGCCCTGGCGGCGGCGACAACCTGTTCCTGTGTTCGATCGTCGCCGTAGACGCGGATACCGGCGAGTATGCATGGCACTATCAAACCGTGCCCGGCGATACGTGGGACTACACCTCCGTGCAGCACATGATCCTGGCAGACATCGAAATCGATGGACGGCAAAGGCAGGTGATCATGCAGGCGCCGAAGAACGGTTTTTTCTATGTAATCGATCGTGCCACCGGCGAACTGATCTCCGCCGAGAAGTTCGCCCCGGCCAACTGGGCCACACACGTTGACCTTGAGACGGGCCGCCCCGTCGAAGCCCCGGGCGCGCGCTACGACGAAACACTGGCGGCAATGAAAATTGTGCCGGGACCACAGGGCGCCCATAACTGGATGCCCATGTCCTATAACCCTGACACGGGCCTCGTCTATATCCCGGCCCGACAAATCTCCAGCAACTACCGCCTTGACCAAAATTACGAGCTTCGCCCGATCGGATTCAACGTCGGCACGAACAGCTGGGATCCATTTGATGAAATCAACGAACTTCCACCCGAGTACGGCCCGGACCGGCGCGAGCGTTTGCTGGCCTGGAACCCGGTCACCCAGGAAGAGGTCTGGCGCGTGGAGCTGAACAAATTGAATAACGGCGGCGTGCTATCCACTGCCGGCAATCTCGTTTTCCAGGGCAACACGGACGAAGTGATCGCCGCATATAATGCGCAAACCGGAGACCGTCTGTGGGCTGCCGACACACAGACGGCGATCACAGCGCCTCCAATAACCTACTCGATCGACGGCGAACAATATGTCGCGGTTGTCGCCGGCTGGGGGGCGGTCGTCGCACTCGTGGGGGGAGAGGCCATGAACGGTGACGGCAGCATGCGGAACTTCAGTCGTGTGCTGGCGTATAAGTTGGGCGGTACGCATTCACTGCCGGACAAACCGCCGCTGCCCCCTCGCCCGGCACCGCCGGAACGATTCGGTGACCAGACGATGGTAGATCGCGGCACCCACATTTTTACGCGCAGCTGCAGAATCTGTCATGGCGTGGGAGCAGTCGGTGGTGGCGTACTCCCCGACCTCAGGTTCTCAGCAATGATTACATCGGAAGAGGCATTTCGCGGTGTTCTGATCGACGGAGTACTGGCAGATCGCGGCATGGTGTCTTTCGCCGAGATGTATTCTGAGGAAGATGCAGAGGCAGTCCGCGCCTACCTCGTCAATCGCGCACACGAATCCACCGAGTAAGACATTGGCGCCAAAGAACCCCTATCGACCATTCGAACCCAATCCGGAGATGGTGTCATGCATACCGGACGTTACCGGGAATGAGATAAATGGCGTGGGTGAGGATAAGGAGCGCCGCCCGAGCATGGTGTACTGGGCACCAGATCCTGACGACATCGCCTTTGGCGAGGTGCAAAAGTGGTTTTATCGGCGCGAGCCGCCTGATCCGGAACTGATGAAGGAGCGGGTGCGGCGCAAAGAGATCCTCGAAGCACCCATGGCGGATCTCGCCGAAGACGCGGTCGAACGTTCTCCCGGGGAATGGACGGCCGGGCTCGACCAGTTCATTGAAGCCGGTGACTGCGAACGAGTCGGCGTCGCAAAACTGCGGCCCGAATGGGTGTTCGATCATCACGAAACCTCGTTCGAGAATGTCATCGTCCTCGGCGTACAGCACGACTACGAGTTCCTTAAGGAAGTGCCCAACCTGGTCGGCGGCGCGGAAGTCACCCGTCAGTATGGCCGTGCCGCATTCGTCGCCAAGAAAGTCGCGAACTGGCTCCGTGAACAGGGCTGGGATGCCGAGCCCGTAACCGGTCCCATGGTCGGCAAGATCCTAATGATTCCGCCGGCACTCGAATGTGGCTTTGGGGAACTCGGTAAGCATGGCTCGCTGATCAATCCCGAATTCGGCTCGGGATTTCGGCTCGGGAGCGTATTGACCGACGCACCGTTTGCAACGACACCAAAGCGCGAATTCGGCATCGACGATTTTTGCAGCCGCTGCAAAGTATGTGAAAACGCCTGCCCGCCGTTTGCGATAGCGCCTGAAAAGAAAAAGGTCCGCGGCACCGTCAAGTGGTACGTTGATTTCGACAAGTGTATTCCGTTCTTTGCAGAAACCTCGGGATGTGCGATCTGTATCGCCGTCTGCCCGTGGACGCTGCCCGGCGTCGGGCTCAACCTGGCCACCAAACTCGCCAGGAGAGAAAGGAAACTCGAACGGGGCGACCTGTGACAAAACGAAAGGAGTCGATTGAAATGAAGAAAGCAACCGGGCTTGCGTCGAGACGCAAATTTCTGCAATTCCTGGCTGCCAGTCCCGCCGTCTGCCTGGCCAATCAGGCCTCGGGACAGAACCTGGCTGATATCTATGCCCCGAAGGCCATCGGTAAAGCCAGTGACGCCGTTAACGTCTTCGACTTCCACGAGGTCGTCAAGGAGACGCTTCAGGCCGGCCACTACACCTACATGGCAGTCGGCGCGGACGATGGCGGAACGGTGCGCGCCAATCGGGAGGGATTCCAGCGGCTCCAGTTGCGAATACGGCGACTTGCCGATGTGAGCAATATCGATACCTCTGTCGAGCTTTTCGGTGAGCGCTACCCGATCCCCATTCTGATCGCACCGTGCGGCAGTCATAAGGCCTTTCATCCGGATGGAGAACTGGCGGTTGCAAGAGCGGCCAAATCGAGGGGCGTGGTGCAGATGCTCTCCACGGTGGCCTCCACCGGCGTGGAAGATGTTAACGCCGCGCGCGGGAGACCGGTGTGGTACCAGCTCTATCCCGACGAGCGGTGGGACGCCAACGAGGCACTGGTAAAACGAGTCGAGCGCGCCGGTTGCCCCGTGCTGGTGTTAACCGTCGACAACATCATTCGCAATCGCGATGCGCTCGAAAGGTTTCGCCGCGACAGCAACCCCGAATGCCAAGCCTGCCATGCGAAAGGCTCGGGAGTTATTCCAACCAAACCCATGTTTGTCGGACTTCCGGAACGGACGGGAAGCCGGCTGTTCATGGACTGGGATTTTGTGGATCGACTCAAAAATACGACATCGATGAAACTCATATTGAAAGGCATCGTGACGGCAGAAGATGCCAGTCTCGCCCTCGAGTACGGGGTGGATGGCGTGATCGTTTCGAATCATGGCGGACGTGCCGAGGACAGTGGTCGCAGCACCATCGAATCGCTGCCCGAAGTGGTTGATGCCATTGACGGACGCCTTCCCATTATCGTCGACGGCGGTTTCCGCCGTGGCACGGACATCATCAAAGCGCTGGCTATCGGCGCAGATGCAATCGCGATAGGTCGACCTTATCTGTGGGGCCTTGGAGCTTTCGGACAGGAAGGCGTGGAGACTGTGCTGGATATCCTGAAGCGTGAACTCGAGATCGTGATGCGCCAGGCCAGCACGACTCGCATAGACGAGATCGGCAGCGACCTGATCGTCTGACCAGAAGCCTGGAGGATATGCGCATGACACGGACGAACAACACTGTGGAACCGAAGATTCGTGAAACTGGCACGACTGTTTGGCCATCGTGTGTGAGTGCGAACTGTGGAATCAAGCCCTTGGGAGTGACATTTTGAAACCGGAGATCGTCGCCATTCTTTGTATTTTCGCGACTTTCATAATCCTTGAGATTCTGTTTACGCGATTTTTCAGGAAACCCGGACAGACGAAGGGTGACGCCGTCGTGGAGGTCATCAGCGCAGGCACACTCGTATTACTGACGCAGCCACTCGTACTCGCAGCAGGTGGTTTTGTGACGAGCATGTTCGCACCCGACGCAGCGGGATCTCTAAGCACATTGCCGATCGTTGCCCAGGTTGGCTTGTTCCTCCTGTTCGACGACCTGACGCAGTACTGGTGGCACCGGACCACGCACAACGTGAAATGGCTTTACAAACTACACCGGGCACACCACAACGCCGACTACCTATCCATCCGGGTCGTTTACCGGAACAACGTCTTTTACTACATGCTATTGCCTGGACTCTGGTTCTCAGGTGCGCTGATCTACCTCGGACTGGGATGGGTGTATGCGTTCTACATCGTCGTGAAGATGGCTGTGATCTGCGGCGCACACTCCGACATCCGCTGGGATGAACGGTTGTACAAGGTCAAATGGCTGTCTCCGTTAATGTGGGTTGTCGAGCGCACAATCTCTACCCCGGCGACGCACAGTGCTCACCATGGCAAGTACGCTGACGATGGTGTGACACACTACAAGGGCAACTACGGCAACCTGCTATTTTTCTGGGACGTACTTTTCGGAACAGCACGTATCACGCGACGCTACCCGACGAACGTGGGCGTCGAAAACCTCGAACCAATGACAGCCGGCGAGCAATTGTTCTGGCCACTGATTCGGTCGAGATTCCGGGCCCGAAGCGAGGCTGCCCCATCAACGATGACGGATTGAATTTCAGTCCGCTCCTGGCTGTCGATGCCCGGTCGGCCACAGAACAAGTGGAAATTCATTTGATCTGAAAACTGCGTATGCAGACACGTTAAAGTCCGGGTGACACAGGAAATCGATTACAAGGGCATGATGAACTTATGATCAGGAAATGTAAGAAGACAACAAAAGTTGTCGCAATGGTGGCTTGTTCGATTATTGCGGCACCGATTATCGTCATTCCGTTCGTCTGGGACCAATGGTGGACACCTGACTGGGATTCAACACCTCAAATCCAAGATGGCAAGATCCTGTTTAATGGTTATCCAACCTTGCATCCTGCCGGCTATAGCATGCAGGAAATGGGATCCATTCTTTCGAAAGTTGATTTTGACTACGCGGTCCGCATGGCAATGAAAGACATTGCGTTCCTTTTTGCCGATGACACGGAAGGGAATGGTGATATCGGTGATGAACGTCTCGACAATCATTACAGGAACGTTACCGTCAATTTCGACAAAATCATACCGATCGGATCGCAAGCACCTGATTTCGAGTTGCCTACCACGACCGGTGAGACATTCAGGCTATCGGATCATTTGGGCAAGCCGGTCGTTTTCATGTTTGTCGCAGTGACCTGCCCTCCTGCCACGATGCAACGCGATGCATGGACAGAACTGAAAAAGAAATACAGCCAGGGTGACGTGGAATTTGTCATGGTGTATTCAATTGAACAGCATCCGGGAGAACGCGGTTACCGAGAGTTTTCTCATCCAACCAATTTCGAAGAGAAAATGGCCTACGCAAAGCTGTTCGGCAAATACTCGGATATCAATGTGGCTGTTGATAGTTTTGAGAGCACCGTGTTGAGATCGTACGAGTGGTTGCCTAACCCTGCTTATGTGATTGACGAGAATGGAACGATCGTATTCAAATCTGCATGGGCGGACGTAGATAAGATCGAAACGGTCCTCGATATATTGCTGGATAGCTAATCAGCATCAGCCGAAACACTTCGCTCATCATTTATCTTCTGAAGCGGCAGAAAATAATAGTGGGTTTTGCTGAGACAGATAGCTCTAATAGAGAGTTTCGATGTGTGCCTGCTAACTAAATAGACGCACTAAAGGTGCCGGAGCAGATGACTCCCAAGCAACACCAATTCGCCCGTGAAGTCGTGCTCGATGAGGATCAGCGACCAATCAGGGGCCGCAGTCATCGGGCTCGATGTACCAAGACCGGTAGGCGTCGGCATCAGGGTCCATGCAGCCCTTGAGATTCAGGACCGCGACGCGTCTGAAATGTATCGGGTGGCTTTCACTTTGCAGCGAAATATAACCTGACGAGATCGGCTCGCCATCCGGCTTCATCGCAGGGTCATGACCGTTCACTACACCGCCGCCATAGGTCACGTTCGCGTATTCGATCACCTGCTCGCCATTGACGTAGTGAACGATCTTCTCGCTACCGAGAACCAGCACCTCCACCGTCACCCATTGGTCACCATGCAATGTCGGTGATTCGGATTCAATACAGTGCGTGTCATTGAACGCGCCCCGGTACTCGATATGCGTACCCGGCGAACACATGTTGGCGGTCGGGCGGTCGATGCCTTCCGTGATGCCGCCGAGGAACTGAACCTCGATCGAGATTGGAAAATCCTGTCCGGGCGGCATGGTGTACGGGTCCTGCGAATGCAGCATCACACCGCTGTTCCTCGTCGCCCAGCCAGGCGCATTCTGCGCCTGCTCCCCGACGAAACGATACTCGACTAGCAAACGGTAATGAGAAAACGGTGTCTTGTGGAAGATATGACCGAATCGATCGTTGTAGTCGCTGTCGTACTCATCGTAACCGACAGTCAGCAGACCATCTTCGACCCGGAACGTGTTGGCGAAATTTTCGCCGGCCAGATGACCACGAACCTTAACCGTCCAGTCGTCCATATTCTCGCCGTTGAACAGTTCGATCCACCCGTCATCACCCGACTGCGACTGGCAGGCCGCAGTGAACACGAAGAGCGCGACGATCAGGCGTGATCTGCCCAAATCTTCTCCCCCGGCTGGTACGGCATGCAGGGATCGTATCGGCCCGGAGTTTCCGTGTAGCGCATCGCCTGTGTATAGCCGATCTCCGACGTGAAGTAGCCGAGCAAAGTCAGCTCTTTCATCATACGGAACCAGTGAACCGGCATGCCTGAGCTGCGCGCCTCCATGTACTGATGTTGCTCCGCGTCAAGGTTCTGCGCCAGTTGGAGCCGTTCAGCACCCGGCATGGCAACGAAGCGGGCGCCGTAGGTTTCGAGGCTCTGTGTTTGCAGGTCCTTAAAGCCCTTGCGAAAGATCTCCTGATCGTCCGGATAGTAGGTGTCCTTCACCATCATGGCGATGAACGGCCCGACACCCGCCGCCTTCGCGCCAGGTGTACTTGTCTCCGGAAGAATCGTCTCGGCGATTTCATCAAGTAGTTCGATATCGCCCTGGCTAAACAGATCATTGACAACACCCGCACCCGGCCGCTTGGCTGGCGCGTCGCATCCCGCCAACATCGCGCTCTGCCCGACGAGCGCGACACCCCCAAGCATCGCGCTGACACGCAGAATGGCTTCGCGCCGACTGATCAACGCAATGTTCTGATCTTCATCTGTCATGTCAGAGTCTCCATTACAGGTTGCCACGGCTGAGCTCGGCAACCGCATAGTCAGCCGCCCGCGCCGTCAGTGCCATGTAAGTGAGCGACGGGTTCTGGCAAGCGGCCGACGTCATGCAGGAACCGTCCGTCACGAAGACGTTTGGTGCATCCCAGACCTGATTCCAGCTGTTCAACACCGAAGTTTTCGGGTCGCGACCCATGCGCGCCGTGCCCATCTCGTGGATGCCCATGCCTGGGTAGTAGCCGGTGTCATAGGTTCCAACATCGCTGACGCCAGAAGCATCAAGCATCTCCGCCATGTCGTTGGCCATGTCCACCCGCATGAGCCCCTCGTTCTCACCCATATCGCAGTCAATCTCCAGAACCGGCATCCCCCACTTGTCGGTGCGGCTTTCGTCGATTCCGATCCTGTTCTTGTGATACGGCAGCATTTCGCCAAACGCCGTAGCACCAATGCGCCACTCGCCGGGCTCGGTCATTCTGTCCTTGAAGTCAGCACCGACACCGAGTTCCCGGACAGCCCGTTGCCAGCCAAGCCGGCTCGCACTGCCCTGATAGCCGAATCCGCGCACATAGTCACGCTTGTCTCCAAACAGGTTACGGTAACGCGGGATATAGAACCCGGTCGGCCTGCGCCCGAAGTAATACTTGTCGTCCAGGGACTGGTCCCGAATGATGCCCTCGGCGCCGATCCGGAAATGATGATCCATCAGGTTGTGACCGAGCTCACCACTGCTCGATCCCAGCCCGTCGGGCCAGACGTCCGTCGCGGAGCGCATCAGCAGCCAGGTCGAATTGAGCGTCGATGCGCAAAGGAAGATGATCGGTGCGGAGAACTCTGTCGTTTTCATCGTCACCGCATCCATGACGCGAACCGCACTGACTCTCTTGCGATCCTTGTCGTAGACCAGTTCGCTGACGATCGTGTATGGCATCAGGGTCAGTCTTCCCGTCGCCATCGCGGCCGGCAAGGTCGACGATTGAGAGCTAAAGTAGCCACCCCAGGGGCAGCCCATCCAGCAGGCATTGCGATACTGGCAGGGGCTGCGGCCCGGCAGAGCCTGAGTCAAGTGCGCGGACCGACCAATGATGATCCGGCGCCGACCGTCAAAATGATTCCTCAGGCGCCCGGCAACCAGTTCCTCGCCGCAATTGAGTGACATGGCCGGCTGGAATTCCCCGTCGGGGAGCTGCGGCATGTTCTCGATGGACCCGTTCACGCCCGCGTGTCGTTCGACATGGTCGTACCAAGGCTTGAGTTCCGCGTATCGGATTGGCCAGTCGACGGCGATATCCTCTTTGGCGTTCGCCTCAAAATCGAAATCGCTCAGGCGATAACTCTGCCGGCCCCAGGTGAGTGACCGACCGCCTACCTGGTAGCCGCGATACCAGTCGAAGCGCTTTATCTCGGTGTAAGGAGAATCCTGATCTGAAGCCCACCAATCGAGATTCTTCTCATTCAGCGGATAGTCGCGTTTGAGTACCGGATAGGCTTCCTCCATCGCAACGGTTCGACCGCCACGGTGCGGAAATTCCCACGGGGCTTTATGTGTATTGATGTAGTCCTTGGCGTGTTCGACATTCTTGCCACGCTCGAGCACGAGAACATTGAGCCCTTTCTCGGTGAGCTCCTTTGCTGCCCAACCGCCGGAGATTCCGGAGCCGACGACGATCGCGTCGTAAGATTCGCCCGCCATGAACATCCCCCGTTCTTATTATTAGGTGCGTGAAACCCGCCGGTCGCAAGCTGAACGACACCATTGTAACATCGAGGCATGATCAGGAACGCCACACTCGCCGGTACCGCCGTCTTGTTTGCAACGATCGCGCAGACAGCGGAACCGGGATTCGCAGACCCTGTGCTGGGCCGCTGGGACCTCACCGTGGAAAGCTCCGACACATCTTTCCCGTCCTGGCTGGAGATCCGACTCCGAACCGAAGAACAGTTGATGGCGCGACTGGTCGGACAATTCGGCAGTGTGCGGCATGCCACCACGGTCAGCTATCGTGACGAAGAACTGATGGTCAGCGTCCCCGTGCAATACGAAAGGGGAACCGAAGAACTGGTCTTCACTGGTTCTCGCCGTGCAGACAGCCTGATCGGTCTGGTAGACCTTAATGGCAGCACACTCCCATGGAGTGGCGCCCGCGCGCCCTCGCTCGAACGTGACGCTGAGCCGGCATGGGGTCAACCCGTACCCCTCATCGGTAGCGACCTTTCAGGCTGGCGCATGCGGCAAGGTACTGACGCCGGATGCTGGTCGGTCAGCGACGGCATCCTGAAAGCCACTCCGCCCTGCGTCGATATTGTCACCGACCGCGAATTCGACGACTTCCAACTTCGACTCGAATTCCGTTACCCGCCGGGCAGTAACAGCGGCGTCTACCTCCGCGGTCGCTACGAAGTCCAAATTCAGGATGACTACGGCAAGGCACTCGATCCACTGCGGCTTGGTGGTATATACGGATTCATCGCACCGACAGACGATGCTGCACGACCGGCCGGGGAGTGGCAAATCTACGAGATACAGCTCGTCGGGCGCCGCGTGACCGTCATCCTGAACGGTACCGAAATCATTTCAAACCAGGAAATACCAGGCATCACGGGCGGTGCGCTCGACAGTCATGAGGGCAGCCCCGGTCCGCTGATGCTGCAGGGCGATCACGGTCCGATCGAATATCGCAATATCTTTATCGCGACCGGGCAGTAGGCACAGGAGTCAGAGGTGACAGAAAAGATTCGAATGGGGATGGTTGGCGGCGGCAGCGGTGCATTCATCGGGTCCGTCCACAGACTGGCCGCCGAGATGACCGGAAAAATCGACCTGGTCGCCGGTGCATTTAGTAGCGATGCCGCGGCGTCCCGGGAATTCGGCATCCAGCTGGGGCTCGACGAGAACCGTTCCTACGATACCTACCAGGAAATGCTCGATACGGAAGCGGCCCTACCGCCGGAAGCCCGAATCCAGTGCGTCTCGATCGTCACACCCAATAATTCTCACGCGGACATTGCCTGCATGGCACTAGAGCGGGGAATGCATGTCATCTGTGACAAACCGCTAGCTGACAATCTTGAGAATGCAGAGCGCGTAGCAGTGGCTGTCGAGCAATCCGGGCTGCTTTTCGGCATTACGCACACCTATACCGGCTATCCGCTCATCGTCGAGGCGCGTGAACGCTTGAAGGCGGGTGAACTCGGCAACATCCGGCGGATCGTCGTAATCTACTTCCAGGATTGGCTGTCGGCTGAAACGGACACCAAGGGCAGCAAACAGGCTTCGTGGCGGACCGATTCGACGGTGGGCGGCGAATCTGGCGCCTTTGCCGACATCGGGACCCATGCGTTCAATCTGGTCGAATTCATCACGGGCCAGCAAGTGGTCGAAGTTGCCGCGGAACTCAGGACAGTCGTACCCGGCCGCACCATCGATGATGATGGCGCGGCGCTGTTCCGGATGGAGAACGGTGCGTCGGGGATGCTTGCAGCAAGCCAGGTATGCACGGGCGCGGTCAATGGACTGCGCATCGAGGTCTACGGCGACACGGCCAGCCTGCATTGGTCCCACGGCGACCCAAACACCCTAACGATCGGCCGACGCGGCGAACCCGACCAGATCCTGAGCCCCGGCAACAACGTTGAATACCTGTCTGATGCAGCACGGGCGCGATGCCGAACGCCAGGCGGCCACCCGGAGGGGTTTATCGAGGCGTTTTCCAATCTTTACATGGATTTCGCGACCGCGATCCGCGCCTTCCCCGAATACACCGACAACGTGTGCGCAACGGTCGGTGACGGAGTTCGTGCCATGCGCTTTGTGCGTGCGACGATAACGAGCACGGACAATGACTCGCAGTGGACGCCTGTTTAGCACATGCCCGTTATCAGAGGATGGACTTGAGCGCGTAGTGGCTGTATGCGACAGACCGGAACGAATCTTCGGGATGGTCGTGTTCGACGAAGCAATGCTTGATAGAACCAGCGACGGGGCTCGCCAGGATTCCCCCAAAGTCGATCGTGCCATCACCCACCCGAACCATGTCTCCCGCCGCATTCATGTCCTTGATATGTGACATCGTCATTCGTTCGGGCGCCATGGCAAGTACGGCAGGGATGTCTGCGCCGCCTTTCCTGACCCAGTAGAAATCGACCTCGAAATCCACGAGCCCGGCATCTGTCTCATCAACCAGGATATCAAACGGTATGATGCCGTCGGTCGCCTGAAACTCGAAGTCATGGTTGTGGTATGCAGCGCGCATGCCACTGGCCGTGCAAGCTTCTCCAAGCCGGTTGGTAACCTCGGCCCAGCGTTTCCAGTCATCGACCGTTCGACGATTCTCCTCTTGCATGTAGGCGATCGTGACATAGTCGTGCCCGATCTCCGCCGCAATATCGACGATCTCCGAAGGATCATCGGCCACCGACTCACCATCGACATGCGTACTCGGGGAAACCAGTGCATAGCGATCGAGCATCGCGCGTATCTCCGCCGCCGGGTGACCGAAATAGCCGGCAAACTCGACCTCCCGATAGCCGATGCCGGCGATCGCCCGCAGCGTAATCTCCACATCCTTCGCCATCGAGTCACGAACCGTATAAAGTTGGACGCCGGGGACACGCTTCGTCTGCGCTTGTGCCGCACCGGCGAGTCCGGCGACAACAGCAAAACTAGCTGTAGCTGCCAGCATTTCGCGGCGGTTGAATATGGCGTCGGTCATGGCGGCTCCCGAAGATCACTACAAAAAGAGCGAACCTGAAGAGTCTAGCAGGGGGGGAGCGCCAATGAATACCGGGAAGACACCGACCGCCCGACTATTCCTAATGATGTTTTTGCAAATATTCATCTGGGGCGCCTGGCTGCCACTGATATTTGGCTACCTGCCCACGCTCGGCTACACGCCGTTCGAACAGTCATGGATTCTGAATGCGTTCCCGGTTGCAGCCATCATCGGCCTGTTCTTCGGCAACCAGTTTGCCGACCGGAATTTCGCGGCGGAGCGGTTCCTGGCATTCAGCCACCTGGTCGGCGGCGTCACAATGATCGGCATGTCCATGACCAGCGATTTCTGGACGTTTCTGGTCCTCATGTGGGTGCACTGCCTCTTCTACGTGCCGACGATCTCGATCACTAACTCGATCGGGTTTGCGCACATGCAGGACCCGACATCGGAATTCGGCCCGATCCGGATGGGAGGCACGATCGGCTGGATCGCTGCAGCATGGCCGTTCGCCTTTATTCTCGTCGACTGGGCGGCAGTCCAGGCCGCCGAACCGGAGGGCATCATCGAGCTGATCGGCACGGCACTGGGCTCCGGACTGACCGGCGATGCGCTGCGTGATGCCACGCCGTGGACATTTCGTGTTGCCGGCATCGCGAGCTTTCTGCTCGCCGCCTATTCATTGACGCTGCCGCACACGCCCGCCCAGAAAGGCGAAGGCAAGGACAGACTGGCATGGCTGGAAGCGGCAAAGTTGCTGAAGCACCCCTTCATCCTGGTCCTCTGGATCGTGACACTGGCAGATGCATTCGTTCACAACCTGTTTTTCAACTGGGCGGCTGTTTTCTTCAGTAGTGAGCAAGTTGGTATTCCGGGCAACTGGATCATGCCGGTCATGAGCATTGGCCAGGTCGCCGAGATATTGACGATGCTTGTGCTCGGAACGACATTAAAGAAGTTCGGTTGGCGAACGACGATGATAGTCGGCATTTTCGCCTACGTCGTTCGCTTTGGCGTCTACGCCTTGTTGCCCGAGATGACCTGGCTGATCGTCACCATAAATATTATCCACGGTGTCTGTTACGCGTTTTTCTTTGCCAGTGTCTACATCTTCGTCGATGCGTGCTTCCCCGGAGACGTTCGATCGAGCGCCCAGGGTCTCTTCAACGTGATGATTCTTGGCGTCGGCGCATTGATTGCGAACAGCGTAGGCCCCTGGCTCATCCAGAGCGTATTCACCAAAAACGGCGTTACCGATTTTCAGTCTATGTTCATGATCCCGATCGCTATCTCCATCATTGCGACGTTGCTCCTGGCCATCGGCTTCAAACCGCCGACGGAAGTCAGGGTGAAGGAATAAAGGTCTCCGCCCATGTACGTCCAAAACCGAAATCACCCCGTAAATATGTTTATCGTTCGCGAAAGGGCAACCGAAGGCTGATGGGCAGAACACTAATTACAAGACGGAAGGCCATCCAGGGGGCTGTCGCCTTCATGGGCGGCACGGTTGCGGCAACACAGATCACACCCCTCATCGACCGTGCGACCGCGGCAGTGTCTGGCAATTCCGGTCCGGCATGCCTCAACGCTGACCAATTCCATCTGGTTGAGCGAATGGTCGACTTAATGATCCCGGAAACCGATACGCCGGGAGCTTATTCTGCCGGTGTGCACTACTTCATCGACATGATGCTGGACGAGTGGGCATCACCGGAGCGACAGGACCGGTTCGTCGCCGGAATCGATGAATTGGGTCAGCGACTCGGCAGTGACTTCGCGAGCGCATCGCCGGACGACCAGCTCGAGCGCCTGCGCACAGTCGATGACGAAGCATACGGCGGCGCTGCGAACGACGACTTTTTCCGCGAATTCAAACGACTTGCGTTATTCGGCTACTACTCTTCGGAAGCCGGCGCAACCATAGAACTTCAATACGAGGCGGTGACACCAGACTACAAGGCTTGCGTCCCGATCAACGACATCGGCCGTGCATGGTTCTGGCTGGGTTTCTCGCATGACCTCTGATTTCGATGCCATCGTGGTCGGCTCCGGCGTATCCGGTGGATGGGCGGCCAAGGAGCTGACAGAGCGCGGACTGAAGGTACTGCTTCTCGAGCGAGGCCGGCACATTACGCACCGCGAGGACTACATCACTGAAGGGAAAGGCAACTGGGAATTACCGTACCGGGGGCAAATACCCGAAACAGAGCTTGCCAACGACTACGCCATCCAGAAAGACTGCTACGCCTTCACCGACTTCACAAAACACTTCTTTGTCAATGACCGGGAGCACCCGTACGAAACAGCAAAAGGCAGGCCCTTTTCCTATATTCGCGGGCACCATTTAGGCGGTCGTTCGCTGCAATGGCACCGACAATGCTACCGCTGGAGCGATATCGACTTCGGGGCCAACAAGAAAGACGGGCATGGCGTCGACTGGCCGATTCGCTACAGCCATATCGCACCCTGGTACGACCGCGTCGAAGCGTT
>CAZWEW010000008.1:0-9052 GCA_964633055.1 uncultured Woeseia sp.
GTAAACTTCGTTCGCTGGGCGTCGGCTTTCGGGCGGTGGGCCGTTCGGGGAAGGGCTGAGTGAACCCAGCTGCTGCTAGCAAGCCGATGGCTATACTGCCTGGCGGCGTGTGGCATTTTGCTGAGCAATGGAGATATAAGGTGCCGCGAAGCGACTGTGAAGGCGGTCCGGACCATGATCAGGTTGGTCAGAGAAACGATGCCGGTAACCGTCTGGCCAACCACACTGAAAATCTCCCCTGTGTGAAGGAACCGAATCCAGATTCGCGCTTGTGAGCCCGGGCTCAGGTCGGGCCGGGCCCTGTCGGAGGCTCCCCTCAGGCTGAATGCCTAGACAGTTTAAAATTGTTATTCGCTGGAGGTTTCCCAGAAGTCAGCGTTCTTGATGCCCAGTGATACCGGATCAAAGCTATAGGATGTTACGCCGGCATTTTTCTGGCGTTCGTAGTCGTCCAGTGCCTTCAAGGCAGGTTTGCCCATAAAGAACAGGATCAGGATAGCAATGATATTGAGCCACGCCATCAAGCCGACACCGATATCACCCAGACCCCAGGCGAGACTTGCCGTTTTAACCGCGCCATAGAAGACGGAGCCAATCATCAGCAACTTCAGGATCGCAATATCTGTAGGGATTCGGAAGTAACGGCGCAAGTAGGCGACGTTGGTTTCGGCGATGTAGTAGTAGGCCAGTATGGTCGTGAATGCGAAGAAGAACAGGGCGAAAGCCACGAATAGCGCGCCTACGTTCGGAAACACGAATTCGAGAGCCGCCTGGGTGAATCCCGCGCTGTTTGGGTCGGTCGCTGCCGTGACTATTTCGCTCGGAAAAACAATGGCACCGGTAACTTCATGGCGAACGTTATAGGCCCCTGTAATCAGAATCATGAATGCCGTTGCGGAGCACACGAGTAGCGTGTCGACATAAACGGAGAAAGCCTGCACGAGGCCTTGCTGTGCGGGATGGTCCACCTCGGCGGCAGCGGCGGCATGCGCGCCTGTTCCTTGTCCGGCTTCGTTCGAGTAGACACCGCGCTTGACGCCCCAGCCGATCGCCGCGCCGATGCCGGCCATCGGTGTGAATGCGTCATTAACAATGAGCCCGATCACCTTCGGCAGTTCCGCGATATTCCACAGTACGACGCCGATGGCGATGACGATATAGGCCAGTGCCATAAACGGGACGATGACCTGCGTCACGTGAGCGATACGTTTGACGCCGCCGAAAATGATGAATCCAAATATTGAGACGACGATGATCGCCGCGGTCAGCTTCGTGTAGCTGATGGTACCGAGTAGGGTATCCAGAGTTCCGTTCGTGCCGAAAGCGATCTCGGCCGATGTACTGATTGCATTTGCCTGGACCGTCGGCAGCAGGAGGCCGGTGGCGATGATTGTGGTGATGGCGAAAACCCAGCCATACCACTTCTGACCTATCGCCTTTTCGATGTAAAAGGCCGGGCCGCCGCGCAACTGCCCCTCATCTTCTTCCTTGTAGATCTGGCCGAGCGTAGCTTCGACGTACGCCGTGGCGGCACCGAAGAAAGCAACAACCCACATCCAGAAAACAGCGCCCGGTCCGCCGAAACCGATGGCTGCTGCAACACCGGCAATGTTGCCGGTTCCGACACGCCCTGATAGGGAAACTGCAAGGGCTTGGAAAGACGAAATGCCGCGATCGGATTCCTTGCCCGAGCGGAGCAAGTGGATCATGTGACGAAAATGTCGGACTTGCAGGAATCGGGTCAGGAACGAAAACAGTAGGCCCGCACCGAGGCACAGCCCCACGAGCCAGTAACTCCACACCCATCCACCTACGACACTTACGATCTCTTGCATTAGAAGGCCCCAGCAGGCTTTTCGTTCTTGTTGGAATATCAGCGGATACTACAGGAATCTGTTAATTGCCGGTCCCTCAAATCAATGCCGTCGGCGAAACGCCGGCACCGTGAATTGGTGGTTACACCTTGGCCTGTCTGGACCTCCATGTCGCTTGGCCGGCATGCAAGCGCTTCAGGTGAGCCACGTGGCGACACGCACCCCTATGAAACTGCCGATGCCATAGCCCAGGGAGCCGCACAGGATTCCCGGAATCAGCAGGTCGCGCCAGCCTTTCGCGGATGCCAGCGCCGGCGCACTTGATGGTCCGCCGATGCACACCGCGGACGCCATCGCGAGTTCCGCGAGGTCGAGGCGCATGAAATAGCCGACGCCGAACAGGATGACCATGTGTACAACGATGATGATCGACGCGTACACAAACATGACTGGCGCAATTTCGATCAACTGCCAGATATCTGCACCGGCGGCAATGCTCCCTAGGAAGATGAACATTATGACGTTGCCGGCTTCGCGATAGCCGGATAGCCGTTCGATTTGGCGGGGCGCCAAAGTCGCAATTGCCAGCGCAATCGCTGTGATCACGAGAATTTCATATTGGGGATAGCCCACTATATCTGCGAGGCTGTTACCGACGGTTGCAACGACAAACGCGAGTGCAAGAGCTGCCAGCAATCCCGGCAGACTCAGATTGGTGATGTGGTGAGAGATTTCATCCGACTCCAGTGCGAATGCTTCCGCGTTGTCCATGTGGTGGGTTGGGTAGCGTTTTGCCATCCATGCAACGCCCGGGATTAGGATGATTAACAGGAAATGCAGGTTCGTGATGACCTGATCGGCAGCAACGGCAGCGGTGAGTTCATTCGATGCCTGCATGCTTGTTGCCTCGGCGACTGCTGCGAAATTCAATCCACCGCCGATGTATGTACCTGTGAAAATGCCGGCGAGCTCGGCTTCGTTGGGACCGAGATCTAGCATGGCGACACCGATGATGGTGCCTGCAACGACTGCGGCACTGCCAATGATAAACGCGATCAGTGTTGGGCCCGACTCGCGCACAACCCTCTTCAGGTCGGCATGGAAAAGTAGCAGCGGAATGGCGATTGGCACCAGATAGTCCCACACGACGTCATAGACCGGTGCCGACGTCGGGATGATCCGCAGGTTCGCGAGTACGATGGCCCCCGTGATCAGCAGCATGACGCCCGAGTATTTTCGCCCCCACGGAAAACGCTCGCACCAGAAACCGAAAGCGGCGAGCCCGATCAGTACGGCCCACAGCGCAAAGTCCTGATCAGGTCCAATTAATGGTAAAGACATAGGGGTCACCACAGACTGTTAATCGTTATTCCACTTGACGAAGCAGATGTACCCGCAGGATGTGCACTGCCAAGTGGTGGTGGGAGTATTCTCTTCATCGCACCCTCTTGTTTTCTGTTCGGCCCCTATTCCGGGGGTACTTGTCACCGCCTATCGATCAGCGATCGAACCGATTTTCTTGGTGCTGGTTTTATTGTGCCATCTTCACTAAAGAAAATGCCGGGTGTGGTGAAATCCTTGATTGATAGACGCCTGAGCATTTCTAAAGCACGCTGCTCGGAATCGATCGACGGACCTGCTGGTCTGATCTGAATCGTTGAATGCACTGTGCCGTTAACAAAATGACCTTCGCTGTCCAGTGTCACGACGAGGATCGGTGCGATTCCCTTGATGCCTTCGACACTGATCCCGTAATACGTCGCGAAATTGCCGAGGCTGTAGGCAATTAGCCTGTCCCGGTAATTCTCTGCGGCCCGAATGACATGCGGGCCGTGCCCGATGACGAGATCGGCGCCGGCATCGACCATCATTCGCGAAAACCTGACGACATCACCGCGTGGTTCGCCGTAATAGACCTCTTCCGCGAAGGGTAGTCTTGTCCTGTCGCGACCTTCGGCGCCGCCATGAAACGAGACGATCACGATGTTGTGCGTGTCCGCATAGTCCGAAACCGTATCCCGCGCAAGATCGTAGTCGAGCATCATGTTCGAATTGCGCGTAACCGCATAGGCGAGCACCGCCACCATCAATCCGTTGACTTCCATTGTCGCGAAGTCGCCTTCGAGTCCTGAATGATGAATACCTGCTTCCCGCAACGTGTTCATCGCCGCAAGTCGACCCGCTTCGCCGAAATCACGGGCATGATTGTTCGCCAGGCTCATCACGTCGAAGCCTGCTTTTCGATAGTGTTCAACGTAATGGGACGGCGACCGGAACAGGTAGCAGGCGCTTGGGTTGCTGCACTTCTTGCCCGGTTCGCCGCCGTCGACGAGTGTGCCTTCGAGATTGCCGAAGGTCAGATCGGCCGACGACAGGATCGGGGTGACGTCTGCGAGGAAGCCGACACCATCGTCATCCGGCAGGATGTTCCTAGGGTAATCGGTGCCCAGCATCATGTCGCCCACGGCTGCAATCGTGATGCGGCGGGTATCTGCATGCACTTGCGGCGGGGATTCAGGCTCTGGGGGGCGGTCCGGTTCCGGCGGGATTTTCACCGCTGCGACAGGTTTGGTCGGGGCACCGTGTTCCACGACCGGTTGTACATTGACATTGCCCGGTATTGTCGTGACACAACTGGTCAGGACTAGAATCAGCAGGAGTCGAAAGCAGTTAGTCACTGAGACGAATGCGAAGCACGTCTATTTTCTCGGCGCGCAACTGCCCACGGATTCGATTGAGTGCATCGAGATCCCGGGTCGGGCCGATCCGGACGCGGTGATAGGTGCGGTCGCCGGATATGCCTCTCTCCACTTGAGCCTCGATACCGAACAATGCCAGCCGGGTACGACGATGCTCGGCATCGGATGCAGTTGTGAACGAGCCGGCCTGCAAAACGTAGACACCGGGTTGCTCGACGACGGATTGTCTGGCTTCGCGACTGACGTCCGGTTCTACCTCTGGAATGGTAACTTCCAATTTGGGCAACAAGTCGTAGAAAGTAAATTGCGTTTCTTTTTCCGTCTTCGCCGCTACCGGCTGCGGCGTGGTTTCGGGTTCGGCTTTGATTGGTGCCGCCATACTGGCAGGCGGTCGGGAAACCGACTCCGTCGGCTGTATGGCTTCGCGATACTTGATGTAAATCGCGAACGAAACCGATAGACCGATGGTGAGGCCGAAGACCATCCACATCCAGCCGGGGTAGGGCTCGTGCCGGAATTTTCGGTTGCGCTTCTTTCGAGCCATCTTGGCTACATGGAATCGGGTGCGGACACCCCGATAATAGCAAGTCCGCTTGCGATTACAGCTCGTGTGGCGTTGATCAGCGCGAGGCGTGCATTGCGAAGGGCGTCGTCGTTGACGATAAAGGTGTGGGCGTTGTAGTAGCTGTGCAGTTCGTTGGCTAGGTTCCGCATATAATGAACGAGGTGCTGCGGCGCCCTGTTGTTAGCGGCGAGCTCGATGATCTCCGGGTAGCGGCTGAGTGATCTCATTAGCGCCTTCTCATGTGTCTCGATCAGCTTCCCAAAGCCGGCGATGCCTGCTGCCTGTTCATACGTCAGTGACTTCTCTGCAAGCTGGCGGAACACGCTCGAAACGCGGGCGTGGGCGTACTGAATGTAGTAGACCGGGTTGTCATTCGAGCTGCTCTTCGCAAGCTCCAGGTCGAAGTCTAGGTGCTGCTCGTTCGAACGCATGACATAGAAAAAACGGGCTGCGTCGTTTCCGACTTCCTCCCGAAGTTGTCGCAATGTCACGAATTCTCCGGATCGCGTTGACATCTGCAGCTTCTCGCCGCCTCGGTAGAGCGTGACAAACTGGACGAGTTCGACTTCGAGGCTGTTGCCCGCGTAGCCCATAGCTTCGAGACCTGCCCGCACTCTCGCAACATAACCATGGTGATCGGATCCGAGGACATCGATCAGGTGGTCGTAACCCCGCTCCCGCTTTCCCAAGTGGTAGGCGATATCGGAGGCGAAGTAAGTCCTTTTGCCATTATCGCGAACCACCACGCGATCTTTCTCGTCGCCATAGTCAGTTGCGCGGAACCAGGTTGCGCCGTCTTTTTCATACAGCATGCGCCGCTCTTTGAGGATGGCCAGCGCGTCGTCGATCAGATTGTCGTCCGTCAAACTTTGCTCCGAGAACCAGCGGTCGAATATCACACCGAACTCGGCGAGATCGTCCTTGATCTCATCGAGGATCGACTCGAGCGCCTGTTGACGGATTTGATTGAAGCGATCGCCGAGCAGCTTCTCCGCATTCTCGATCAGGCCACCTATCTCCGCTTCTTTATCCTCGCCATCTAGACTGTCGAACAGCGATGCGGTATCGACGTCACCGACATCGATACCCTTGGCTATTTCCCGGATGTAGTCACCACGGTACCCGGCTTCGGGAAACGGAGAGCTGGTCACGGAGGATTCGAGCGCCCTCAGTATGACGCTGATGCTGAGAATATCCATCTGTCGCCCGTCATCGTTGACGTAGTACTCGCGATCGACGGTGAAACCGGCCGCCTCGAGCAGGTTGCCGAGCGTCGCGCCGTATGAGGCATGGCGGCCGTGGCCAACGTGCAGCGGGCCGGTCGGGTTGGCGGATACGAATTCGAGAAGAATCTTCGGAGCGTCTCGCGTTTCCTGGCGCCCATAGCGCTCGCCGGACTCGAGGATCGACTCGAGTTCGCGATGGAACGCCTTATCACTCAGTCGGAAATTGATAAATCCCGGTCCAGCGATCTCGACCTCCTCGACCGCGTCGCTTTGCGGCATTGCATCGATGATGGTTTGCGCAATCTCTCGCGGGTTTCGGCCGAGCGATTTTGCGAGCTGCATCGCCACATTCGTGGTGAAGTCGCCATGGCGGGCGTCACGCGTACGTTCGACGGTTGTGCTGATCGAGGAGATCTCGGACGCATCGCTGAGCTCCGGCAATGCCGATAGTGCTTGTGCGACTATTTTTGCAATGCTGCTCTTCAATGCTCGGGTCCGGGGTGCCTTGGAAATTTCGCGGCAATTCTAACGCTCATTCAGAAAAGCTCAATCGGGTCGACATCTACCGACCATCTTACCCGTCGAGCCTCTTTGCTGCCTTCCAGTTTCGTTCGCAGGTAAGCGAGCATCGCGTGCAGGCTTCGCCTGTCCACGCTTTGCAACAGGAGTTGGGCACGATAACGGCCGGCACGTCGCTCCATCGGCGCCCTGACTGGGCCGAGCAATCGGACATTGTCTATACTGGACGCCCCTGCCAACTGGTGGGCCAATGCCAAAAACGCGTGCGCATCAGCGCGCTTTGGCGAGGATGCCCGAATCAGGGCAATTTTTGAAAATGGTGGCCACAACGACTTTTTCCGCTCGGTGAGTTCACGCTCGGCAACCCCGCGGTAGCCGCCTGCGAACAACTCCGCCCAGAATGGGTGATCTGGAAAAGCAGTTTGGATGATGACTTCTCCCTGCCGCTCTTCCCGGCCGGCGCGTCCTGAAACTTGGACGAGACTCTGCGCGAGGCGCTCGGCACCACGAAAGTCGGTGCTGAAAAGCCCCTGGTCAGCGTTGATGATGACGACTAGGGATAGATCCGGAAAGTGGTGACCCTTGGACAGCATTTGGGTGCCGACTAGGATTCGGGTTTCGCCCGTCGTTGCCATGGCGAGCGCCTTACTCATAGTTCCCTTGAGCCGCGTACTGTCGGAGTCGACGCGAGCGATGACCTCGGTGGGAAAGCGCTCCTTCAATACATCCTCAAGTCGCTCGGTTCCATGGCCGAGTGCCCTGTAGGCAGCGCCGCAATCGAGGCAATCCGCTTCTATCGCACGTTCCGCACCGCAATGATGGCAACGCAGGGTATTGCTCGTCGCATGTACGGTCATGCGCGAGTCGCAACGGCCGCACTCGGCAATTTTACCGCAACCCGTGCAGATGAGCGTCGGTGCAAACCCGCGACGATTGAGGAACACGAGTGTCTGACCGCCTGCGGTATTGTTCTTTTCGATCGCGTTGACGACTGGCTGGCTCAGCCCGTCAACCGCATCGTACCGGGTCAGGTCCACGAGCTTCAATAAAGGCGGGACGGCTATGCCGGCACGCACAGGCAGTTCGACTGGTTGATATGCCGATTCCCGGCAACGTTGCAGTGTCTCGAGCGACGGGGTGGCCGTGCCCAGTACGACGGGGATATCTAGGTGCTTTCCCCGTGCAACGGCAAGGTCCCGTGCGGAGTATCGAAGCCCCTCCTGTTGTTTCAACGATGGATCGTGTTCCTCATCGACGATGATCAGGCCCGGGTTCTGCAACGGTGTAAAGATCGCTGAACGTGTGCCGACCACAAGCAATGCAGCACCACTTCTCGCGCTTCGCCAGCTTTGCAGTCGTTCGGTGTCACTGAGCCCAGAGTGGAGAAGCATGGGTTCGAGCCCGAGACGTCGCCCGAAGCGGTGCACGAGCTGTGGTGTCAGTCCGATTTCGGGAACCACGACTAGTACTTGTCGGCCGGCTTCCAATTCACTTGCGATGAGGTGTAGGTATACCTCTGTTTTACCGCTCCCAGTCACACCGTCGATCAGCTTCACGGCGAAGCCCCTCGAATTGCGAATGACCGCAAGCGCCTTACGCTGGTCAGAGTTCAGTTCGGGCCCTGTTTCCTGCGCGATGTTGGCGAGACAGCCTTCTGACCCGGCGACACTCGACTCGAATTCCTCGGCTAGACCTTTGTTGAGTAAGCTCTTCTTCGCAGGCTTCCAGCCGGGCAATTCTTCATCCAGGTCCGGGAAACTGACCGTATCGGCATCACGAAGTGTCGCGAGTAATGCAGCTTGTCTTGGCGCGCGCTTCCAGAAGATGTCGAGATCGTGTTCACGACCGGCGGCGGTCAGCGAGAGATACTGGACGACAGGGTCGAGGGGTTTGCCCTGGCGGAGCAATGCCGGCATCGCGGCTGAGGCCACTTCGCCGACGGGATGGTGGTAATAATTGCTCACGAAGCGGATCAGCCAGAGATCCGATTCCCGGAACAAAGGCTCTGTATCCAGGATACGTGCAGCGATCTTCAGTTTGCTGGTGGGGATATCGCTGCGATCTGCAAGCTCAATGACGATACCGATCCGGGTCCGGGTTCCGAAGGGCACCTCGACGCGGCAGCCTACCGTCACCTCGGCAGTTTTCGGCACACGGTAATCGAACAGGCGCGACAACGGGACGTTGACGGCGACTCTCACTATCATGTCGGCAGTCCTTCGGCCGAAA